>PYEQ01000029.1 GCA_003017785.1 filamentous cyanobacterium CCP5
GCGGTAGGGTTCCCAGGGCCAAAATCAGGTTTCTGGTATACTCTAACCCGCCCGCCCAGTTGTCTGAGCCCGCCATGATCAAACCAATTCTCAAGGGTTTTGTCATACACCTGCTAATTCTGAACGGCACCAGCTTACAAAAGTTTTAAGCCCTTGCTCAAGGGAAACCGAAGCGGAAAAGCCCAGAGCCTGTAGTTGGGAAATATCAGCCTGCCAATTCAGGGGGTTCCCAGGGGGGATTACTCCATCAAATTCAGGGGTGAGGTTGTAGTCCAAGGCGTTGACTACCAGGTTGGCCAATTCTGCGATCTTAACTTCTCGCCCAGAAGCCAGATTATAGACCTCTCCCTGCATCGGTGCTCTGTTGACAACGGCATCTATTGCTCTTGCAATATCCAGTGCATGCACAAAATCTCGACTTTCTTGCCCACTGCCTTGCAGCATCAGTTGCTTCTCCATCAGGGCCTTACGGCAAATATCCCAAATCACCTGACGACGTAACCCAGGACCATAGGCCGAAAAAATACGAACGCTGGCTGTAGGAAGATGATAGATTTTGGCAAACTCAAGACAAAGCTGTTCACACTGCAGCTTATGGAAACCATAGGGAGACAGCGGCGCAGACACCTGGGCCTCGCTCACTGGTAGAGAAACCGGATTGCCATAAACTGCAGCACTGGAGAGAAAAATAAAGCGACACTGGGGCGCGTAAAGGCGAAGCGCATTGAGCATTTCAAAGGTTAACACTGGGCCAACGTAAAAGTCAGCACCCGGGGAACTCATCGATAACCCCACCGACGCTCGACCGGCACAGTGGATACAAAGATCTGGCACATGGATTTGCAACAACTCAACTAAGTGTGAGCTAGGAAGTTGCATCGGGTAGTAGGCCGTCAGGGTCGCTGATGGAGCATTTTCTGGCGGTGCATTATCAACCCCCACCACCACCCAGCCCTGGGTCGTAAAGTAACGGGCAACATAACGGCCAATAAACCCAGCCACCCCCGTAATTAAAACGGTTTTAGCCATGTTCAGTATCTAGATTAACCAGAGGTAACGTCGCCAGAATTTGTTGTTCTTCTGCCAAAGAGAGATAGCTCAGCTGACCATCGGAATCACGGGATTCCCGAAATTGGGCAGCGACATAGGCCTCTTCTGGCATCACCGATGGAATGCCCTCGGGCTTTAAGTCCTTACGAATAAAGAAGGCATTATTGCCAGCACTGTTAGAACCCACCAGAACATAACCCTTTTGTTGACCTAACTGCCATAGTGCCTTAAGAGATGCTCCGTAATAGATCATGGAGGGATGGGCCTGGGAGCGTACAAAGTCAGGGTTGTACGGAATTGCAACTGCTTTCTCCGGGCCAAATCTAAAGTTATACTCCGCGATTACAATCGCCGGAGAAATCACATCTATGGACTGCCAAACCCAATAATCATTCCCATCAATATCGACCGAGAGCAACCCAATTTCCCCAGTCATGCCATGGTCTAAAATCAGTTGATTGATGTTTTCTCGGGTGATAAAAGCGTGAACTGCTTTGAGATTATACTTCCAATAAATGGGGTCTTTTTTAATGTAATAAATATTCTCTTCACTGCCATCGAGTACTAAGCCAGACCAGTTATTATTGATTAGCAAGAAACGAGTATTTGATTCGGTATAGTTCTGAACACCAAATTCGACAAAAGTTTTGGATTTCACCTCAATTTTTCTCAAGAGGAACTGAATGATACCATCTTCCCCCCATTGGGAAAAAACCTTAAATTCATTGGCAGGAATGTCTAAGGGATCCAATTGGGCGATTTGACGATGTTCAATCCTGCCTAAACTGACTCGAATATCTTGAATAGTATCTCGCTGCGTTTTGCTGAGAATTTGAACCTGTCGGTCAAGCTTAATGAGACGATGGGTGCCTTTCAATAAAATCCCCAGGGATTCCTTGACCTGCCTGAGCACATTCTTAAGGTCATCTGAACCTAGCGAAATGCGGGCTACCACGCCACCAAATTTATTGAGCCGGGCTTTGAGTTTCTGAATGGGGTTCATGGTTTCATTGCAATCCATTGGATATCAAATTAATGCCTGAGGGGAGCTTGCAAGCTCAGTCAGAATTCGAGCTGGATTACCACCCACAACCACATCTGCAGGTATCGATTTAGTCACCACACTGCCTGCTGCAACCACACTCCTATCACCAATAGTGACCCCTTTCATAATTAAGCTGTTACAGCCAATCCAAACATACTGCCCAATCGTAATCGGATCGCTGGGGATCTCAGGCTTAAGATGTTTTTCCCCACAGGCGATAGACTTCCAATCGTTCAGGCGGCTTTGCCAATCCAACGGATGGGTATCATTATCAAAAATTTGTACACCATGAGCAATGAGGGTATGGTTACCAATTTCTACCCCATTCGAGCAACTAATGAGGCAATCATCCCCAAGATAAACTTCTGGGTGTAGCAAAATTTTGCCATCCCCATAGGCTTCAATGCGAAGTAAGCCTCGACAAATGACTCTGCCTTCTAAACAAATTCGCTGGGGATCAGCCTGCATGTTTACACACCAAGCCTGAGGACCTAGTAAACAAGCGGGGGAAATGTTGGCCTGTTGCTTGAACTGCTGCCATGCCGTGGCAATCTGAGCTTTAGTTCTATAGGCTGAATGAACAATACTCAGGACTGACCACAACCTTTTTTGGTAAGCCGTTGGCTTCTCCAGGGAAATGCCATTGCCAAAGGCGTGTTCTGCATTAATAGGCATGGTATGATTCCAGCTCTAGAAACAGGATTTATTGAGTCTTGACAGATACTACAGCATTCACCGACACCTTGGGTCACTGCGACGTTTCGTACTCTTTCTCTGCTGGGTAAATGAATTCGCTTCCCTGGAGAATACCATCACAAATCACATCCAACCCCAGGTTACGACCAGGTAGCAGGTCATCTAAATGGTCGAACTGAATCTTGAAGGGCGGCGACCCGCCATGGGGTTGCATAACGGAAAGGGGAATCATTCGTCGGAAAAAGAAGTGATAAGCATACTGCCGGGCGCGACGAGTCAGGTCTTCACTAAGGCGGTCTGCCAAGGGTAATTTATCTAAGTGCTGAAAATATTCTTCCACCGAGCTGGCATCCTGGGTAATCCCTTTGTTGCGAATCCAGGCTTCTCCGCCAACAATGACGGGAATCCCCATGCTAGTCAGTTCTACCCCGGTTTTAGTGCCATAGATTAAGACGGCATTGCAGAGTTCCATGACAGCATAGGTACTGACCGGGCTTTCTGGGCCAATAATCAGAATGTTGGCAGGTAGCTCGGGAAAGGCAGTGTAAATTTCCTCCACGATAGACTGTCGGGAGGGGATGGTACCCCGAATTTCAGCAGGATGCACCCGAATTACAAGCTGCAGCTCTGGACGTTGCATGAAGTAGTGGATGGTTTTGAGTACCCAGTCCAACATGTTGGGGAAGGCATTGGCGCGATAGTGCAGTTGGGCATCCCACATCACGTTGGTAAGCAAACCAATACAGGGGCGAGATGGATCTAGGCCCGCCTCAGCAGCAATTTTGGCGACGTTTTCCTCCGGTTTTTCGTGGAACCAGATCCAATCCTGGGTACCCTGCCAGCGACTTTTGAGGTAATCGCAGACCTGGGTTTCCATGGCGGTGGTCCAGGGCAGGCGCTCCCAGTGGCTGATCGGTTCTGTCATGAGGGTACGGTGGTAAGTGTCCCCATGGCTGAAGATAAAACATTGTTTGCGGTAAGCTACACACCAGCTCGCTACCCGGACCTGTTGCTGCCGGGCCACCTCAGCAATTACCCCCTGGGGAACGTAGATGCCGTGGTGCAGGCTAACGCTCTCAAAAGCATGGGTTTTGAGCAATCGTTGAGTGGCGTAGGCGGTCAGCAACGAAGCTTGAAAGTACCGTCTGAGAATGGGTTCAGCATTGGGTTCCTGGTCTAAGGTCCCCCGGGCAAAGAATCGTAGTGCCCCAGCCAGGGCATGTTCACCAATAGCTAGACCCTCTAGTTGGTAGTGAGCGATGTCTGTATAGGGCAGTTCTTCACTGAGTTTACGGCTAGATTCTAGCTCCGCTTCGGTGACCCAATCGCCATACCGGTGGAGGGTTAACCCCAACATGTGATACATGTTCTGAGCAGGCTCAAAGCAAGCATCACATAGCGTTTGGCTGGGGCCATGGTGAACAAATTCATCCTGGTCTGGAAATTGCCTGGCCTGGGCTTGCATACAAGCGGGCAAGAGCTTGTCACAGAGAAGAATGTGAACGTTTGCGCCTCTAAAGGTTAAGGCAACGGCCAGCAAACTATCCACTGGAGTAACCGCTGAGTGTCCCCCTGTGCTGGTGGCGATCAAAACCTTAGGTCCGCCGATGGCGGCTTGCCTGGTCGCCTGCCACTGGGCCTGGTAGGGTTGCAGCAGCTGAGCCCAGTTAGGATTTTTGCCAAGGTGGGCACTGGCCAGGTCATGGGGGAGATTCGCCGCTCTTTGGCCAATGCTTTGTACCAGGTAGAAGGGATTATCGCGATTTTGCCAAAGGTCCGATCGGGAAATCAGGGAAGCGAGCAATACATTTTGCCAGTCCCGGATGGGGTGGCCCCGAAAAAATTTCTGCTGCGGAAAGGGTAGGCCGATGGTGAAGCGTCCTAAGGATTTCTGAAATCTCTCCAGACAGTAGAGTCGAATTGCTATCCATAGGAATCGATTAACTCGCTGGTTGATACGATCTCGTAGTGTGAACCGAATAACGTTGTCATATTTACGGGCATAGAGCTGTTGGGTACGCTCCTGGCGTTGGGAGCGTTCATGGATAGCGATCGCACCCGGTGCTTGCTCATGATCTCGATAGTGATGGATAGCGACTGCTTTGGTATAGACCACCTTGTAACCCGTCAGCAGAATTTTGGCAGTAAGGTCCGAATCAATCCCATAATCTCGGAAGGTTTCATCAAAGTAGTCTACTTGTTGCAACAGCTCATGACGCACCATGCCCTGATTGCAGGTCAAAATGTTGGTGTTTTTGTTAATCCCACCAATGTAAGGTTCTGCCTGAAAGGGGCCCATTACATCCTTAACCTTTAAGGCCACCATGCCAACATCAGCATGCTGATCGAGGATAGAAACTGCGACATCCAGCATGCTGGGTTGAGCCACATTATCGTCACTCAACCAGCAGGTATATTGCGACCTTAAGCGACGAAACACCCGATTGAGGCTACGGGCTTGACCGATAGGCTTACCATCACAAACGAGTTGAATCTCTGGCAAACTTTGGAGATATTCGATCGTGCCATCGGTAGATCCTGCGTCCACCACAATAATCTCGTGGGTTACCTGAATCTTGCCTATCAGTGCCCCCAGGCATTGCTTCAGGAGATCTAGACGATTTCTAGTCCCAATTACTATACTCAGGGTCATCTTAGGCATGTTACAACTTCGTTAAAATCACTGCTTCCAGACTACTCCTTTCCAGGCTATGGATTAGGATTATTGCCCCGTCATCCATCCTACGCCTGAGAAGTTATTTTCACGCAGATCCCTTAATGGGCTATCGTTCTATTTTGTAAGGTGATGCGGATAGACCGTCGGGAGTGGCATGGATTCTTGGGGTAAGAAAATAGCAGCAAAGCTGCTACGAGGCAAATTTGGCACTGCCCTGCCACCAGAACCGAATCTGACAGACTGGACTGCCCTAATTGAGACTAACCTACCTCTCTGGAAGGCTGCCAAGATAGCTGCCGAAGACGGACCCAATGTGCTGATCGCCACTGCCGTAGGAGGGCTTTCCGCGATCAGCGTGCTCGAAAGTTTACTTGCAGTGGCACTGACATTACGGGGCGCTAAAGTCCACACCCTACTATGCGATCAAGTTTTACCTGCCTGCTTGCGAATTAGTCAGGCTACGGTTGCAGAATCCATTCTCGAAAACTACCAGCTCCCTCAGGTACTCTGCAAAAATTGTTTCGCCACTGGACAGTATCTCTTTAATCCCCTTGGGTTAACCCACCATGTCTTCAGTCAACTACTGTCTGAGGCAGAGCGACAACAGGCTCAGCAGATTTCCAAAACCCTGCCTTTAGGAGCCATCCCGACCTATCAAATCCAAGGTTGGAATATAGGTGAGCACGCCTACGCCGGAGCGCTGCGCTACTTTGCCAGTGGCAATTTGGAGAATGAGCCCCAGAGTGAAATTGTCGTGCGGCGATACTTAGAGGGGGCTTTGCTCACTGCCTTTGCCACCCATCGTTTATTGCAAACCTATAATTTCCAGGCGGCCTGTTTCAACCACGGTATTTACTCCCCACCGGGTATCATCGGAGAGGTCTGTCGCGCTGAACAAGTTGCTGTAGCCAACTGGAGCGTCGCCTACCGTAAACGCTGTTTCATTTTTAGTCATGGTGACACCTATCATCACACTCTACTGGATGAACCAGTCGAGACCTGGCAAAAGATGCCCTGGACCGAAAAAGCTGAACAATCGATTTTGACTTACCTTAAAAGCCGATGGCAGGGCACCCAGGACTGGATCTGGTTCCATGAACAACCAGATGAAGAAATGGATAGAATCGCTCGTGAAATCGGCCTCGATCTCAGTAAACCGATTATTGGCATGCTCACGAATGTCATGTGGGATGCTCAACTCCACTATCGCGCCAATGCCTTTCCCAATATGCTGTCCTGGGTACTTCAGACCTTGGAATATTTTTCTAAACGGCCCGATTTACAGTTATTAGTGCGAATTCACCCAGCAGAAATCAGGGGTACCATGGCCTCTCGCCAACCCCTCTTGCCAGAAATTTTGAAAGTATGGCCCGAATTGCCCAACAATATCTTTATCGTGCCGCCCGAGAGTCAGGTCAGCACCTATGCAGCCATGATGCACTGTGATGCAGTGATTATCTATGGCACTAAAACCGGGGTAGAACTCACCAGTATGGGAATCCCCGTCATTGTTGGCGGAGAAGCCTGGATTCGCAATAAAGGCATCACGCTGGATGCCTCTTCACCAGAGGAATATTTTCAACATCTCAATAAATTGCCCTTTGGCCAACGGTTGGACGCCGATACCCTACAAAAAGCGCGCAAATATGCTTACCATTTCTTCTTCCGGCGAATGATTCCTATTCAATGTATGGAGCCGGTGCAGTCATGGCCCCCCTATGCTGTAAAGTTTGATAATTTAAAGGCGCTGTCACCAGGAGCCGATCCGGGGTTAGATATTATCTGTGATGGCATTTTGTCTGGGAACCCCTTTATATATCCCGCAGAGGAGTTGGGCATAGAATTAAATTCCTAATTGAGTGTCAATTATGAACACTAAGATATCGGACCATCCCTATCGAATGTATAAATTCCTCAAAGGCCATTTGAAACAGGTGCTGACTCGAGCTGATGTGGTAGTACCCAAAACCGATTCAGATATGTGGTATTGGTTAAGACAAACGGCCTCTATCTGCACTGTGATCGATATTGGAGCTAACAATGGGGACTTTGCCGACTTTCTGGCCAATTACTTTAAGGCTAATCAAACCTATGTCTTTGAGCCGTCACCCCTCTACCGTCAGGAGTTGGAACTTAAGAAAAACAATATTCGAAATCTAAAAATTTTTAATGTCGGTTTATCTGATACGACTGGAGAGGAAACCTTCTTTCAGAATTCCTATGGTCCCGCCTCGTCTTTCCTGAAAATCAGTGACCAATCCAGAGCAGAATTTCCTCAAACTTCAAGTGAAACGGCAACTCAAGTCAAAGTTGCCCGGTTGGACGATTTATTAGCAACTGAACCCCTTGAAACAGAAATTTTCATCAAAATAGATGTCCAAGGCTTTGAGGACAAAGTCATTCAAGGGGGGCATCAAACTTTTGCAAAATCCAAGTATGTCTTGGTTGAGATGTCCTTTGTACCGATGTATATAGGGCAGCCATTGTTTAATCAAATCCATGCTCAGCTGGCGGAATTTGGCCATGAATTTGCTGGAATCAAGAACCAGATTCACGCAGCTTCGGGGCAACCAATGTTTGCCCATTGCTTGTATATCAAGAATACTTAAGCGTATTTAGGGAGACCGAATGAAGCTATCGGTAATCGTAGGAACCTATAATCGCTTAGACCTTTTAAAGCAATGTATTGATAGTGTTTTTGCCCAGACTAAAACCCCTGTTTGCCTCTATGTGACCGATGCTGGTTCAACTGACGGCACAATTGAGTATCTAAAGGCCATCGCGTCAGACCGACTGGTGCCAATTTTTGAAGGTCAAAAATTTGGTCAGGCACGAGCTTATAATGCTGTATTTAAAGCCATTAAAACCCCCTATACTTGTTGGCTCAGTGACGATAACGTTGTAGTTAATCAGGGTTTGGATATTGCAGTTGAGATCTTAGAAAACAATGTTAGCTTTGGCTTGATTGCTCTAAAAACCAAAGATTTACAGGGGCCTTTCGCTAATGCACCTTATATTGGGGGGGTTTCTCAAATTGGTGTCTTGAATGTTAATCAGGGCCTATTGAGAACCACTGTGCTAAGGCAGGTCGGTGGCTTTAGCGAATTTTTCCAAGACTATGGTATTGATCCAGATCTTACGGCTAAGGTTCTATTCTCAGGGTATGATATTGCCTACACCAGACAAGTTGCCCTACATCACTATCGAGACTGGGGTGAAGATGCCGCTCTACAAGTTATGCAGACAAGACAAAAGATTTACAAAGAGCGCTATCTCAAGAAGTATACGACTTTGATGCAAGGCGATCTAGGATGGCATCTCAAGCGGAATTTCTGGCTATTTCTACGGCGAGGGCTAGGTTTGCAGCGACATCTTGATTCACCACGCCCGGTATTTAATAGTTTGATGCGGGACTGGCATAATATTTTTTCTGGACGATACATCAGTTTGCAAGACACTATCCAGAATCGAGATCAGACTTATCATCTTGTGCAACATTGCCCCGCTTCACAATTGCCCGAGGAATTACCGGACGATCCAACCAGGGAACAGTCCCTTTCGTGGATAGAGTAAAGTAGCTGGGAATTTGGCAGTTATCATCGCACGTGTGTTTTGTTTGGTGTTAATCTAAAAGGCTAAAGAGAAAGGCTAAAGAGGGGAACTTTCATGGCTCGATCACTGACTATCGATGGGATTGAAATTAGTGATTCCAGCGATTGCTACATTATTGCTGAAATTGGGAATAACCATCAGGGCAGCGTTGGCAAGTGCAAGGAGATGTTTCGAGCGGCGAAAGATTGTGGGGCCCAGGCGGTGAAGTTGCAAAAGCGAGACAATCGCGCACTTTATACCAAAGTAGCTTTTAACAAACCCTACGACCATGAGAATAGCTTTGGTGCAACCTACGGAGAGCACCGAGAGTTTTTAGAATTTAATTTTGAAGAGTACCAGGAACTTCAGCGCTACGCCAAGGAAATTGGCATCACCTTCTTCTCAACCGCTTTTGATTTCCCAAGCGCCAATTTTTTAGAAGAACTGAACATGCCTGCCTTCAAAATTGCATCAGGAGATCTGAGAAGTATTCCTCTACTCAAGTATATAGCTGAATTCCAGAAGCCAATGATTATTAGTACGGGAGCTGCCACTCTGGAAGATGTCCAGCGTGCCTATGATGCCGTAATGCCTATCAATTCACAAGTCTGCTTTCTGCAGTGTACAGCCAGTTATCCGGCTGATCATACTGAACTAGATTTGCAGGTCATTGCCACCTATCAGAGTCTGTTTCCGGAAGTGGTGGTGGGCTTATCTAGTCATTACAGCGGCATTGCCATGGCTACAGCAGCTTATGTCCTGGGCGGTCGGGTGATTGAAAAACATTTCACCTTAAACCGAGCAATGAAAGGAACTGATCATGCTTTTTCCTTAGAACCTGTAGGTATGCGAAAACTGGTTCGTGATCTCAAGCGAGTACGGGAAGCTTTAGGCGACGGGCAGAAGAAGTTTTATCTCAGTGAACAGGGAGCTCGAGTCAAGATGGGTAAGAAACTAGTAGTTACCCGAGATTTGCCCGCAGGACATCAGCTCACTGCTGAGGATATCACAATGAAATCCCCTGGCGATGGCTTGCCACCTTATGAGATCGATAATGTGATTGGCAGGGTGCTCACCCAGCCTTTAACTGCTGATGAGGCTATTTCTCTAGCTTTCCTTACCGACAGCGTTGAGTATGTAGTGCAGTAGCATGCCTATTGAATCTTCGGAAAATCTCGGCAAAAATCCCTTTGACCTTACTGGCAAAACAGCCATTGTCACAGGTGTCCTTGGAAAATTAGGTCCTGTATGGTGTGAGGCGTTAATGAACGCTGGCGCTACGGTTGTTGGCATTGATCTCCCTGGACTATCAATTTCTGAGGCTTTTCAAGCTTTACAACTTAGTCCTGAAGGCGATCGCATCTGTCTATTACGAGGGGATGTGTGCGATCGCACTACCCTCCTCACTCTCCGAGACCAGTGCCTCAAAGACTATGGCATCCCTGATGTCCTGGTGAACAACGCTGGCATTGACCAGCCCCCCGGACCCGCCACCACCTATCGTTTGGAAGATGTTCCCTGGGAGGTCTGCCAAAAAGTCTTTGAAGTAAATACGTTAGGGGCCTTTCAGGTGGCCCAAATCTTTGGGGCACCGATGGCCGAGGCGGGCAGAGGATCGATTATCAACATTGGTTCCCTCTACGGCAGTGTTTCCCCAGACAAACGGCTCTACGAACATCTCAAGGCTGACCCACCTTTCCTGAAACCTCCTGCATACGGCGCTTCTAAGGCAGCCCTGGCCAATTTGACCCGCTACCTGGCTACCCACTGGGGCCCCTCTGGCGTACGGGTGAATATACTGTCGCCTGGTGGCGTGCTGGGCAGACAGGATGAAACCTTTAAGCAAAAATTTTGCGATCGCGTTCCTTTAGGGCGCATGGCCAATCTCAGCGATCTAGTTGGACCACTGGTGTTCCTGGCCTCAGATGCCTCTGCCTATGTGACGGGTACAGAGTTAAAAGTCGATGGTGGGTTTACAGCCTGGTAACCTTTACCAGCTTTAAGCTTTGACGGTAGAATTTCAGCGTTTTTATCATCAATCAGCTACTAGATCAGCCAACCGATTGTAGAAATCTTATATGGAGAAAATCCATGATAGAGAATTCTCTAAGACAACAAGTGCGCTCTTTGATGTCTCGCTTTAAACCGGCAGGTACTCCCTCAACTAAAGCTGAGCAAGTGTCTTCAGGGACTGCCGCTGAAGCCTCTAAGTATTGGAGCAGTAAAAACGGTTACACCACCAACTGGTATGTCTTCTGCAAAAGCTACATTAATCGTCGCATTACAGGAGATCCAGAAGAATCTCCTACAATCTGGGCACTGAATGAGGCTTTTAATCAATTACCAGTAGCCCATTTACTAGAAATCGGCTGCCTCTCAGGCAAAAAGCTTGTTTCCTTAGTTGAGGCAGGATTAGGGTTAAAAGGAACAGGCATTGATGTGGCTGCAGGCGCAATCGAATCAGGACAGCAGCTTTACAGCGATAGGATCGATCTGCAAGTGATGGACCTTAATCAACCTTCACTACCTTCAAAAACCTATTCAGCCTGTTTAGCAAATGGGGTATTGCATCACATTGATAACATGGAAATCTGCTGCCAAGCTATTTATGATGCGTTAGGGCCCGGTGGCGTTTTGATTGCTAGCGAGTTTACAGGTCCTCGCAGGTATAAATATTCAAAAAAAGAAATTCGCCTTATCAATCAGGGCATATCCATGCTGCCAAAAGAACTACAGGGAGATTTCTTTGATCCAATCCAACTAGCTCCTAAACTAGCAGCAGATCCATCAGAATCAGTACGGACCAGGGACATTCAGGCCGTGCTCGCCGCTACCTTTGATCGGGTTATCGTTAAACCCTATGGTGGTAATGTTCTAATGCGAGCTTTAAGTTCTAAGTTCTTTTCAGCCTTTGACTATCAAAATGCTGAACATAATCAAGCTATTCAAGCGCTACAAGAATTTGATGAGCAGGTCTCACACGCTGAGCCTTCTCATCACTGCTTTTTCATTGCATACAAGAATTCATGATTGATATTAAGGATGTCAGCAAAGCGCTAAACTAATCCAGCATATTTCTAATACGCTGAGGGGAGCTTACCATTGACCAACATTCCTGCAACGATTCCAAACTGGATAAACGGCAAGGAACAGACTGCCCAGGGCGGTGAAGTTTTTGCCAACCTCAGCCCAGCGACCGGAGAAATCCTGTGTCAGGTTGCCCGATCGCGGGAAGTAGATGTCGCCCAGGCTGTCGAAGCCGCCAAGCAAGCCCAGCCCGCCTGGGCAGAAATGCCCGCTGTCCAGCGAGGCAACGTCCTGCACGACATTGTGCTGGGGATGAAACAACACCAGGCTGAGATTGCCGAAATTGTTGCCGCAGAAACCGGTAAAGCCTACAAAGAGGCTTACGGTGAAACCGGTGGAGCCATTGCTTTGGGCCTATTCTATGCCAGCGAAGGGCAGCGACTCTACGGGTGTACCACCACCAGCGGCACACCCAACAAGTATGCTATGACCGTTCGCCATCCCCTGGGTGTAGCAGGCTTGATTATTGCAGCCAACACCCCGATCGCGAACGTCGCCTGGAAAGTTTTCCCAGCGCTGATTTGCGGTAATACAGCGGTACTCAAAGCTGCTGAAGACACCCCAGCCACTGCCTGGATCTTTGGCAAAGTTGCCCAGGAAGCAGGGCTACCCCCCGGCGTTCTCAACGTAATTCAAGGCTATGGTGAAGAAGCAGGTGCGCCACTGGTAGCCCATCTTGATGTGGCAGTTGTGAGCTTCACCGGGTCTACCGCTGTAGGGCGTACTATCCAGAGGGTGGCTGGGGAGCGCTTTGCCCGTGTCTCTCTAGAACTGGGAGGCAAAAATCCCTTAGTAGTGTGCGATGACGCCGATCTTGATAACGCCGTCAAGTGGACAGTTCTATCGGCTTTTAGTAACGCCGGGCAGCGTTGCGCTTCTGGAAGTCGCATTATTGTGTTTGATGCTGTGTACGAGGCCTTTCGGGAAAAACTGTTAGCCCGCACTCAGCAGCTCAAGATTGGACCTACCAATGAAGACGATCTTGGCCCTGTCATTAATGAGCGCCAGCTTATCAACATGTTGGGTTCCGTAGAGCAGGCGCAGCAGGAAGGGGCAAAGGTTATCGCTGGCGGTACTCGTCTTGTTGGCCCTGAGCATGTGAATGGTTTTTATATGGCTCCCACCATACTGGAAGATGTCAACCCAAAGGCCCACATCTCTTGCTCAGAGCTATTTGGTCCGATCACTATTCTGTATCGGGTTAAAGATTTTGCAGCAGCCCTAGCCCTAGCAAACAATTCTCCCTACGGGTTAACAGCTAGTATCCACACCCGCAGCCTGGATCGAGCGGTGCGATTCTGTGACAAAGTTCAAGCCGGTGTAGCCGTGGTTAATGCTGGCACCTATGGTAGTGAACCCCATATGCCCTTCGGCGGCTTGAAGCAATCGGGTAATGGCACCCGTGAACCAGGGACTGAGGCTCTAGATGTCTATTCGGAATTGAAAGACATCTACATCAATATCGATCCTGATAAAACTTAGAGCATAAAGCACACCACAGTAAATTCTGGTCAGTGACTGTAACACCTACGATTGTCGCCTTAGTCCCAGCAAGAGCAGGCTCTAAACGAGTGCCTGGGAAAAATGTACGTCTTTTCGCGGGGCATCCGCTAATCGCTTATACCATCTCAGCTGCCATTCAAAGCAGAATTTTCTCTGCCGTAATTGTTTCTACCGATTCAGAGGAGATCGCTGAGATTGCTCGCCACTACGGGGCCGAAGTACCCTTTCTCCGGCCGGTTGAGTATGCTGCTGACCTGTCCCCAGACTTTGAGTGGATTGACTATAGCCTGCGGCGACTTAGACAGACAGGCCGAGGATTTGAGGCTTTCAGCATTTTGCGACCTACTAGTCCCTTTCGACAACCAGAAACCATCCAGCGGGCCTGGAAAACCTTCTTAACTCATTCCCAGGCGGATTCCTTACGGGCGGTTGAAAAATGTGGTCAACATCCCGGCAAAATGTGGGTGATTAATGGGGATTTTATGGAGCCACTACTTCCCAACGGGCCTCAGGACCTCCCTTGGCATAGCCAACCCTATCAGGCACTGCCTCTCGTTTATGCTCAAAATGCCAGTTTGGAAATGGCCTGGTCACGGGTAGTCTTTGACCAGAAAACTATTGCTGGAGAAATAATTATGCCTTTTTTGACCGAAGGTTTTGAAGGCTTCGACATCAACACCCCGGCTGACTGGTGGTATGGCGAGTATAGCCTGAATCAGAGAGACGCCCAGCTGCCCAGCGTACCTCAATCACCGATAATCTTAACAGCCAACTGATACTAGCCGATTAGGTAAACTGCTACCCCATGACCGATCTGTCTTTTGTTTCTGCTACAGAATACCAGCGGATTCTATCAATCTCTGGCTCTACTGTTGATCGCACAGCTCTATTTGCCACCTGCAATCGCATCAACACCCTTTATGCCATCAAGCGGGCAGGTTCTGGTCATATTGGCAGCAGTTTCAGTAGCTTGGATATTGTCTCCTGGCTACTGCTGAATGAATTGCGACGGACCCCGGACGGGCAAAAGTTTCAGGACGTTTATTTTTCGTCTAAAGGGCATGATGTCCCCGGTCTTTATGCGACGCTGATTGGCCTGGGACTTCTCCCGTTTGAAAAGCTTCATGCCCTGCGTCAGTTAGGCGGTTTGCCGGGACATCCAGATATTCATACTCCCCATATTGAAGCAAATACTGGCTCTTTGGGAATGGGTATCTCCAAAGCTAAGGGCATGGTTCGTGCCCATCGTTTACAGGGCCAGGACGCGCATATTTATGTGTTAACCGGGGATGGGGAACTCCAAGAAGGCCAGTTTTGGGAATCTTTGGTGTCAGCGACCAATCATAATCTATATGAGATTACGGTCATCGTTGACCACAATAAGATTCAATCTGATACCTGGGTTAAACAGGTTAACGATTTAGGCGATTTAGAAAAGAAATTCACTGCCTATGGATGGCATGTAGCCCGCTGCGATGGCCATGACTTAGCGGCTCTTGAGCGAGTTCTAAACGACTTCAAAGCCGTTACCGAACGCCCCAAAATTCTGATTGCCGACACAGTAAAAGGGCAGGGAATCTCCTTTATGGCCTCCACAGCTATGAAGCCCGAGGACAAGCTCTATCGATTCCACAGTGGCGCACCCGATGATGACGCCTATACAAAGGGCGTAGCCGAGCTAGTCGAAAGGGCTAATCGCCAGTTGCAAGCTTTAGGGGCGGCTGAATTATCGCTCGAAACGGTCGCTTTACAGCCTAAACCCATGCCGCAGGCCCCCCAGAAGCTGGTAGCAGCCTATGCCCAAGCCCTGGTTGCAGAAGCTGAGCTCAATCCCAAGCTAGTGGTTCTAGACGCGGATTTAATTTTGGACTGTGGGCTAATTCCCTTTGCAGAAAAATTTCCCGATCGCTTTGTTGAATGCGGTATCGCTGAACAGGATATGGTGTCACAAGCTGGGGGGATGGCGCTGAAGGGTCTGTTGCCGCTAGTTCATTCCTTTGCCTGCTTTCTATCGACTCGCCCCAACGAGCAGATTTATAACAACGCTACAGAACACACGAAAGTTATCTATGTAGGCTCTCTGGCAGGACTATTGCCTGGGGGACCAGGGCATTCTCACCAGTCAGTGCGGGATATTGCCGGGCTATCGGCGGTACCGGGGGTGACGCTACTGGAACCCGCCGATGAGACAGAGGTAGCCCTAGCGCTGGACTACTGTGTGAATCGAACCGAGCAAAGCTGCTACTTGCGACTGGTATCGATTCCCTGCGAAGTTCCCTATACCCTGCCCCAGAGTTATCACCTCACTCGCGGTCAGGGCGTTACCCTGCGAGAAGGTGCTAATGCGATCATCATTGGATATGGACCAGTCCTCTTGCCCCAAGCCTATTGGGCAGCAGAGAAGCTAGAAGCCGAGCATGGATTAACTGCCAAAGTCATAAACTTGCCCTGGCTAAATCAGGTGGATACTGACTGGTTAAAGCAAACCGTCGCGGATTATGCCTGGGTATTCACCTTGGATAACCACTATCTGAAAGGGGGACAGGGAGAAATGATCGCCAGCCATCTCGGCCAATGGGCGACGGCCACTCGGGTACAGTCCTTGGGCGTGACGGACATTCCCCGCTGCGGTCAAAACGCAGACGTGCTGAAAGCCCACGGGCTGGATGCAGATAGCCTGGTAGCGGCAATTAAATCCACCCTCAAGGGCTAGGGCGATGATGACAGTGCTGTTTTGGGATATCGATGGAACGCTGTTAACCACCGGTAGAGCCGGCATCTTTGCCCTAGAAGATGCCGCCGTCGAAGTGATCGGACATCCTGTGAATCTTTCCCAGTTGAAAACGGCTGGTTTGACTGACGTGGAGATTGCCCGAGAGATTCTCAGTCTT
>PYEQ01000518.1 GCA_003017785.1 filamentous cyanobacterium CCP5
TTGCACACCCACGCCGACCATCGACAGTTTATGGGCACTGTGCTGGTGGTGCGCGGCGGTGAAACGGTGCTGAGTCAGGGCTACGGCATGGCAGATCGGGCCCATGAGATGCCCCCCACTGCCCAGACTCGCTTTCGCATTGGTTCGGTGACCAAGCAGTTTACGGCGGCGGCCATTCTGCAACTGCAAGACCAGGGGCTGGTGGATGTGCACGCCCCCGTGACTACCTACTTGCCCGACTACCCCAACGACACCATTACCCTGCATCACCTGCTCACCCATTCTGCTGGGTTGCGAAACCTCACCAGCTTTCCTGACTATTTTGAGTGGATGGATCAACCCACCACCCTCGATGAGCTGATCGCCCGCTTTCAGAATCTGCCCCTAGAGTTTGAGCCGGGCAGCCAGTATCGCTACAGCAACTCGGGCTATGTGTTGCTGACTCAAGTGATTGAAACCGTCTCCGGACAGCGCTATGCCGACTATGTCACTGAGCATTTGCTGGCTCCCCTAGGGATGGCCAACACGGGCTATGAGCTGGCGACGGTGCCGGGGTTAGCCACGGGCTACACCCTCAAAGCACAGACCTATGAGTTGGCGGCCCCAATTCACATGAGCACCCCTCAGGGTGCGGGTGGGCTGCACTCCACCGTGGGCGATCTGGTGCGGTGGAACCAGGCTTTGTTTACCCCCAAACCTGGCGATCGCAATATTTTGAGCCCGCGCGCGGTCACCGCCATGACCACTCCCCAGGTTTCTCTGGGCATCGCGGCAGCACCTGACCTGTACTACGGCTATGGGCTAGTCATCAATAACCAGCCAGAGCAGCAGATCATAGGTCACTCTGGGGGCATCAATGGCTTTGTCAGCAGCCTGGTCTATCTGCCCCAGGAAGACGCCACGATTGTGGTGCTCAGCAATGTGGAATCGATTAACCCTGAGCAGATTACGGCTGGGCTGGCCGCGATTTTGCGCGGCGAAGCCTACAATCTGCCCCAGTCGCTCGATACGGTAACAGTAGATGCGGCAGTGTTAGAACGCTACGTCGGCACTTACCAGTTCGCCCCAGAATTTCAGATCACCATTACTCTCGAAAATGGCCAACTTTATGCCCAAGGGACAGGCCAGCCGGCGATCGCCCTCTACCCGGCCTCAGACACTGATTTTTTTGCCCTTGTACCTGAATTGCGAATCGTCTTCCCTCCCGCTGTTGCTGGCACGGTAGAAAGCCTAACCCTGATACAAGGTGGTCAAAACACTGTGGCTCCTAAAACAGAAGCACCAGGCCCCATGACCAATGATGTTCTCGGCAGGGATAAGTCCCAGTAGTGGAAACAGACTCAGGGAGTCGCTTCGGTGTCCAGACGGACCTGACGACCTGACCCATCGGTGCGAAATATCCAGGTGCGATCGCCTGAGCTCACCACCACTCGCCAGCCTTCCGTAAGAGCGGCAATGCAGGCTTCTGCAGGGCCGCCAAGGCCCAGACAGCCATCGGGCCAGGTTTGGGGTTCTGCTTCTAAAATCGTCAGGGCATCAGGGTCGACCTGGGCTTCTGCGGCAGCGGCTGCCAGCACGGCTTCCGCCACCCCATCGGGCAGGGAGGATTCATCTTCTGAATCAACGCGCTCAACTTCAAAGTCCGTAATGATGTCTTCAAAGCGGTTAAAGGTCACCCGGATTTCGCTGTAGGCCCGGGCAGCTCCAGCCCGGGGGGTGAAACAGTCGACCCGAAGCAGGGTTTGAAACGTGCTGAACTCGGCATGGGTATACAGGGTGCGATCGCAGGTGGGGTTGATAAACCCCTCGATCGCCAGCTGGTTTAGGGCCGCAATCCCCAGGGGACTGTGGAGAATATATTCCCAGACCTGGTCGGACTCCTCGGGGGAAGCCACCTGCCAAACGGCAGGAAGATCCCCGGAAGGGGTCGCCGCTCCATCGGGTGCTGCTGTCAGACCTCCAGCGTTAGCCGGCAGACCCACGGCACTGCTGACGGCCACACTGCCAATCAGGGCGATCGCCCTCGCAAGATAATCAAACTGCATGGTTAGCCTCCAAACCAATCAAGTTGCAAATCTATTCACATCGATAATCACCCCAGCCATGGCTTGCTGAGTCTGATATCCCCACAAACGGGCGATTCCCCATGGAGTACCAGCTTGCCGTCCATCGTCATAAGTTCTTCATAAGCCATCAGTACTGTTGAAGTATGGCAATTTAGGAGCTAATAAGATGAACACCTATCGTGAAGAGATTTCCCATACTGAAAAGATTACCGCCTCAGAAGTAGTCCCTCCCGAATTAGAGTCGGAGACGCGGGAAACCATCACCGTCGAAGAATTCAGAATTTCTGGGGATGCGTTAGTCGCCAAAATCAAACAGCTAGTCCACCAGGGCAATATTCGCCGCATCATCATTAAGAATGAAAGCGGCCATACCCTGATTGAAATTCCCCTTACCGTGGGTGTCATTGGCAGCGCCGTTGGAGCGGCGTTTTTCCCGGTGATAGCAGCCTTGGGGGTAATCGGGGCAATGGTGGCTCACCTGACTGTCGTAGTGGAGCGCCCAGCACCGACTGATTCTAACGACCCCGTTTAGACAGGGCCTACTTAGACAGGGCCTGCTTAGGCTTGATGCAGAAGATTCTACAGGGAGCGGTAGCGGCCATGAAATTTGGACAGTCAACCCATCTCCGGCTGATTTTGAAGGCAGGTTTCAGCTACTTCGCGATTGTCTTTGCCGCCGGGTTTGGGCTCGGGATTGGCCGGGTGCTGTGGGCGGTGCCGCGATTTGGCCCTCGCACGGCCGAACTGATGGAAATGCCCCTGATGCTGGTTGCCATTGTGCTGGCGGCATTTTGGGTCTGTCGGCGATTTGCGGTGCCACCGCGAATTTGGCCCCGCCTGGGTACAGGGCTGGTCGCCCTGGGGCTGTCTCTGCTGGCAGAAGTCAGCGTGGTGCTGCAGCTGCGGGGCCTATCAGTGGCGGAATATTGGGCTAGCCGCGATCCGGTATCTGGAACCGTCTACATCGCCATGCTAGGGGTGTTTGCGGCGATGCCCTGGCTGATTACCAGTAGCCGCTCAGAGCTAAATTCCGAGAGCAATTCCCCATGAACACAACTTCGTGGAAACCGCTGAAATGGTGGCTGCTAGGCCTGCTGGCCCTGGGCCTGCTCTGGGCCAGCCATGGCTATTTCTACCTCCAGGGATATGCCTGAGCCGATCCTCAGCCCAGTTCAATTCGGTCCCCCGCTTCATAGAGCAGGGCGACCATCAGGGTCAGGTATTCTCGCAGCTGGCGGGTGAGCAAAAAGTTTTCCCGCACAAACTCCTTGGCCTTGGCTCCCATTTCTCGGAGCTTTTGGGGCTGGTGCAGCAGATAGCGAATGCGCAGGGCCGCCCCCTCTGGAGTATTGACGATAAAGCCGGTATGGTAGTCCACCACCTGCAGCCGAATGCCCCCTGCCGCGCCACCAATGACGGGCTTGCCTTTCCACAGCCCTTCGGTGACCGTTAGGCCAAAGCCTTCTCGGGTGGACTTTTGAATGACTAGATCGGCGGCCCGCTGGAGGGCATTGATCTCCTGATTAGAGTCAGGGGGTAAAGCCAGCACGTGAATGTCGGCATCGCCGGTGGCCGCCTCCTTCACTTCTGCCAGGACGATCGCCCCTTCTGGATCATCATCGGCACTGCCGCCAGCCAGCACCAGCTGCAGGTGGGGAATGAACCGCTTGGCCAGCTGATAGGCCCGTACAACACCCAGGGGGTCTTTGAAC
>PYEQ01000519.1 GCA_003017785.1 filamentous cyanobacterium CCP5
CTACCGGAACTGGCCACCTCAGTGGTCGCGACCCTCCGCGGAGAGCGGGACATCGCCGTTGGCAACGTGGTTGGCAGCAATATTTTTAATATTCTGTCGGTGATTGGAACAGCTGCCATGGTTTCCCAAACTGGCATCGTCATACCGGCCTCAGCTCTGTACTTTGATCTGCCGATCATGGTGGCGGTAGCCGTAGCCTGTCTGCCAATTTTTGCCACCGGCAACGTCATTTCCCGGTGGGAGGGGCTGCTGTTTATCGGCTACTACGGGGCCTATGCCACCTACCTAATTTTGCGCACCGCTGACCATGAACACCTAGACGTATTTGGCTGGGTCATGTTTCTATTTGTGATTCCCCTGACGGTGATCACCCTAGTCACGGTTCTGTGGCGGGCCATGTATCGCCGCCGACATCCCCTAGAGACGGATAAGAAGCCGCTGTTAGGGGAAGATCCCCGCCATTGATAAGCACCTGTCTAGACCTTGATTCAGATCGCCGTTTAATGGCTCAATGGGAGCCAACGCTTTCACCCAATTTGGCTATGACCGCCATTGATTTTGGCACCAGCAACACTGTCATCGCTCGCTGGAACGGGGCAATCGAGAAGCCAGAGACCTTAACAATTCCTGGCTATAGCACCCGCTATGCCAACAGTCCACCCGTCATACCGAGCCTGCTTTATCTAGAACAGGTAGAGCCGCTCAAGGTCTTGATCGGTCAGCAGGTGCGGGATCAGGGGCGGGACGTCGCCAGCGACCCTCGCTTTTTTCGTAATTTCAAGCGGGGAATCGGCACGCCTATCCAGGGATTTTTGCCTGAAGTGGCCGGAGCGCCCTTGAGTTTTGAGCAGGTAGGCCGCTGGTATCTGCATCAGCTCTTAGAGCAGGTCCAAGCTAGCCACGGTCTGGAAGATTTAATTTTTACGGTACCAGTGGATAGCTTTGAAGCCTACCGCAGCTGGCTGGGAGACATCTGCCAAAGCTTTGCGGCAGAACAGGTGCGGCTGCTAGATGAACCGACGGCCGCAGCCCTGGGCTACGGAATCGACGGCGATCGCTCGGTGCTAGTGGTCGATTTTGGCGGCGGCACCCTAGACTTTTCTCTGGTGCAGCTGCGGGTACCCGCACAGCAAAAGCCCTTAGGATTCATTCTCAAATGGGGAAACCGGGCCATGGCCGACTCGGCTCAAAAGGTGGAAACGGCCCAGGTTTTAGCTAAAGCTGGGGAAAATTTGGGCGGAGCAGATATCGATACGTGGCTGGTTAATTATTTTCAGGAGGCCCAGGCACTGCCCCTATCCCCCGTCACTCTACGGCTGGCGGAACGGTTAAAGATTCAGCTATCCAGCCAGACCCAAGGAGTAGAAACCTATTTCGATGATGAGACCCTAGCCGCCTATGAGCTCAGCCTGACTCGACTCCAGTTTGAGAAAATTCTGGAACAGCACCAGCTGTTTGAGCGATTGGAGAACCGACTCACCCAGGTGCTGTCCCAGGGACGGCGACAGGGGGTGGCTCCGGAAGATATTGACGCCGTGCTAGCCGTAGGGGGCACCGCTCAGATTCCAGCCATTCAGGACTGGCTGCGGCAGCGGTTTGGGGCGCGGGTGCGGTGCGATCGCCCGTTTGAAGCGATCGCCCAGGGGGCCCTGCAGCTATCCCAGGTGGATCTGAAGGACTTTTTGTACCACAGCTACGGCATACGCTACTGGGATCGCCGCCAAAATTGCCATGGCTGGCACCCGATCATTCTCCAGGGACAGCCCTATCCGATGACTACCCCAATTGAGCTAACCTTAGGAGCCTCGGTGGAGAAGCAGCCCAGCGTTGAGCTGGTGATTGGCGAACTGGGGGATGACACCAGCCGCACAGAAGTATATTTCGAAGGCGATCAGCTGATTACCCGCCAGATCAGCAGCGGTGCCGTTACGGTCCAGCCCCTCAACGACCGCGAAGGCGCCCGCACGGTGGCCCAGCTCAGTCCACCCGGGTTCCCCGGTAGCGATCGCATCCGGGTGCTGTTTCGGGTAGATCGCGATCGTCTGCTGAGGATTACCGTGGAGGATATCCTCACCGGCGATACCCTGCTCACCAATCAGCCCGTCGTAGAGCTGCAATAGGGCATTAACTAACGGACCTGGGAACTTTGCCGTTTATTCTTCTGGGTTGGCAACAACCCCGAGGCGATAGGGGCGACCGTTATAGCTCAGGACTGGCTGCCCGGAGTTGGCTGACTGCGCCGCTGGCGTCAGGGTCAGGGTAGCCAGACTTTGCCGACTGTAGGCAATCATTTGGGCCACCTGCATTTCCTGCTCCAGTCCCTCAGTGCTCGAAACCAAATCCGTCAGGCCGTTGATCAGCTGGCGCAGATCGAGGCGGAGGGCTGGATCGCCCGTGAGCTCATCAACGTCGGCTAGAACCTTTTGAGCATTCTGAAAAACGCTGCGGGCTGACTCCAAGGTCTGCTGGAGCAAAATCAAATTTTCAGGAGTATTCACGGCACCGCTGATTTGTCGGATATTGACGGCCGCCTCAGCAGCATTGGCGGAGAGCAGCTCCAGATTTTCTAGCACCTGGCTATTGCGAATCTGAGGGGTAACGGTTGCCAGAATAGTCTGGAGTTCCTCGCTGCCGCGGCTAAGGTTGTCGAGGGTATGAACGATACTGTGGCGATTAACATCAATCAGATTATTCACATCAATCGCCGTCAGCTCAATCTGCGCGGCAGCATCTCCCACCTCGTTCGTGGCACGACGGATGGAAGCGGCCACCGGGGGTACCTCCTCTTCGAAGACCCGAGACAGGTTCCGCAGGTCTTCGATCAGCACAACGGCCCGTTCGGTGAGGCGAGTAGCGTTTTTAAGGCTCTGCTTAAAATCAGCCACGAGCTCTGGATCGGCTAGGGCATTCGCCAATTCATCCGCTGAGCGCAGCAGGGATTCGTAGCTGACACCAATCTCTCCCTGGACGCGATCGCCGTCGCAGACAATCAGGCTGGGTACGCATTCTTCTCCAAAGGGACTCAGAGCCAGGGTTTCTTCGTCGAGTTCGGCCTTGGGAGTGATGTCGATGGTAGTCTCCCCAATCAAGCCAGACTGATTGGTTTCAATCACCGCATCTCGCGGAATCAGCAGACCCTGCTGGGTGATTTCTGCGAAAACATCCACAAAGTTGGTATTAGGGTCGATCGACAGCACTCGCCCTACCGGCACCCCCCGATAGCGCACCGAGGTACCTGCCTGCATGCCAAGCGTATTCTCAAACCGCAAAACTATTCGGTAGTTGCGCTGGCCAGGGTTCAGCCCCCTTAGCCAGAGCACGAGTCCACCAAACAGGGCCACTCCTACCAAAATTAAAAGGCCCACAGACCCTTCTCGAATCGTTCGTGCCCGCATGGTTTTCCCTCACCCTTTGCAGACTTTGACGGGTATCGGCCCGCGAGTCGACTGCTCCTGCCGTGGATTGTACTACGGCTGCGACCGTTAACCCTGGAGCAGTTTAGTGAACCAGCTGAATTGGCCCCTCAGTCGTTGCACTAAAGAACTGGCGAATGTAAGGATTGTCAGTGGTATCAATCTCCGCCACCGGGCCGCTCCAGCGAATCTCTCCCTGGTGGAGAAACACCAGCCGGTTAGCTGTCCGGCGAATCGTACTTTCCTGATGGGTCACGATGATGTAAGAGCTACAGCCCTGGTGGGAGTGGATATCTCGAATCAGGTCTTCAATCACCGTGGAGGCGATCGGATCTAGGCCTGCAGGCGGCTCATCATAGAGGACC
>PYEQ01000520.1 GCA_003017785.1 filamentous cyanobacterium CCP5
GTCCTGAGCTTCGGCCTGAAACATGCAGGACTTCGGTCCCCCTGAGCTTGTCTTGGGCGCAGCCTCCCCAGAGGGGAAAGGGAGTTCTGGGCATCTCATCGATTAGCAAGCCGTTTAGAAAACAGTCGAAAATACAGGCTGCGACTCCCTTCTTTCACCGGAAACGCCAGATAGGTCAACGGATTCACCGTGACGATGATGTTGCGCACATTGCGCTTGGCCAGGGCCACCACCGCCCAGGCCACCCAGTCCGCTGACATCACCCCAATTGGATTGAGGTTGCTCTTAAACGGTCCCAAAATTACCTTGCGGATCACGCAGGGGGCATCCAGCCGCCGCAGGGTGACCAAATCCCCGATCAGCCGCTTGGAAACTTCGTACAGGGGAGAAAAGGCCGGACTGACCTCGGCTTCGGAGGTATTCACCCAGACTTCCTTCATGGCCCGCTGGGGGGAGGTTTCCACGGTGGTCAAGAACAGCTCCAGCAGCCGCCAGCCCGATAGGGCGTTGGCTTCGAGCGATCGCTCAATGGCAGCGGGGCGGCGATCGCCGTGGACGTTCAGACCGTGATTGATCACCAAAATATCCACTGGCCTGAGCACATTCGCCAGGGCCACCTCATCGCCAACGGTCCAGGTGAGCACTTTCACCCCCTCAGGAAACTGACTGCCCTCAGAAGTGGTCAGGGCAATTGGCTTGGCCTTGGCCTTCAGGAGCTGGTGAATCAGCGCTCGCCCCAGGGTGCCGGAGGCTCCAGTAACGGCGACGGTTTTGCCCGCCAGGGAAACGGCAGTGCCCATGAGCTTATCCGTGAGGGTGAAATGACCGGCGAAGTAGGCTTTGGTGTCGTCGAAGTGATGCCGCCAGTGGTAGGTGCGGTTCACCCGCCAGTTGCCGGGGGCGGTGGTCAGGGGACCCGGTTCGTGGGTGAGGTCCGTGGCCAGCAGCCAGCCCTGGGAGCGCAGCAGCGCCCCCCCCAGAAACCCGGCCGCGTAGATAAACCCGGCCCAGAGGCCGGGGGTGTGGGTGGCCACCGCCAGCAGCGCCATCGCCGCCATCATCACCAGGGATTCGGGCACGTCGTTGTAGAGCTGGGCTTTTTGGTACAGCTCCGCCGTAATCGGCGTGAAGTCTTTTTTGTAGGCCCGGTGATGCCAGTTGTGCAGCCGCATCAGCGGCGGCCAGTAGTGGCTGACCACGTGGTAGCCATCGCGGACGGTCTCAACGATCAGCAGGGAGGCGATCGCCCAGATGCCCTGCCCTATCCATTCACTCCACACCATTGATATGCCTATACCTGCTTTCAGAATCGCCCGATGGACAATGGGGAGGCCCCCCCGCTCAGGGGCTGCCCTCGGGCTGCCCCCTGGTTAATACCTGATTATTGGCCGCGATCGCCCTTTCCCTCAATCCCAACGGTTGGAATTTATTGCAGCCTCACCGCTGTCCCGGTGGCGGTAATCAGCATCAGCGTGCCTGACTCATCCACATTGATCGTATCGGTGGTGATGTGGATACCGATGACTCCATCGGCCCCGGTGGCTTCCGCCCGCTTCGCCAGTTCCTCCAGGGCTTCCCGCTGGCCCCGTTCAAACACCCGCTCATAGGCCCCGGTGCGGCCACCGATGATGTCCCGAATACCGGCGAACCAGTCCCGCAGGGCGTTGCTGCCGTAGACCACTTCGGCGGTTACTACCCCCAGGTAGGCGTCGATTTCTCTACCCTGAAGCACATCAGTTGTTGATAGAATCATCTTTCGGATTAAGTTTTAATTACCTGCTGGATTCAAAGACGTGACTATGCTTGACTTGGGCCGATTTACAGCTCCGTTGACCTTCTCAGGTTTAGCACTCTTTAGCGGTGTTTTGAGCGTCCCTGGGGCCATGGCTGCTGCCCAAGCCCAGATCGCCCCCGAGGCGATCACCATCGCCCAGGCCACGGCCAACCTCACCGAGGCCCAGCAAGATCGCCTCGACGACCTGCTGATTCGCGGGGAAGAACTGGTGGAGGCCGGCCAGCGGACGGAGGCGATCGCGGTCTACCGGGAAGCCGCCCAGATCGACACCCGCAATGCCCGGCTGTTCTCGGGCATTGGCTACCTCCAGAGCCAATTGGGGGACTATGCCGCCGCCGCCGATGCTTACCGGGTCGCGATCGAGCTTGACCCCAGCAGCACAGCCTTCCGCTACGGGCTGGCCCACAGTCTGTTTCAACAAGAAAACTATGGGGCGGCGGCAGAGGTCTATCGGGCCATCATCGCGTTAGATCGGCGTCAAGAAAATGCCTATTTGGGGCTGGCGGCTGTCCAGGCGCAGCAGGGAGACACCGCCGCCTCCCTGGACACCTATCGGCGCTTGGCAGAAGTGGCCCCAGTTAATGCCGAGGTCTATCTGGCCCTGGGACAGCATTATTTAGGGGAGGCCAACTACGACCAGGCCTTTACCTACTACCAGCGGGCCGCTAATCTGGCCCCCAATCGGGCCGCTGTCTACATCGGCCTGGCTGACATAGCCATCGCCCGAGAGCAGTCAGACATTGCCCTCGACCACCTGAAGCGAGCGGTGGCCGTCGACCCCCGCAACGCCATGGCTCAGTTTCAGCTCGGGCAGCTGCTGTTTGAGCGCGGCGATCGCCAGGCTGCCTATGATCCCCTGGCCCGAGCCGTGGATCTCGATGATTCCCTGACGGGGGCCCTGGCCCTGCTGGGAGAACTTCAGCTAGAGCGCGAAAATTATATTCAGGCGATTTTCACCTATCGCAAGGTGGTAGCCGCCCTCCCCGATGATCCAGGAGCCCATTACAACCTGGGGCTGGCGCTGTGGGGCCAGGGCCAGCGTCGAGGGGCCATCTCCACCCTCAACACCGCCAAAACCCTCTACCAGAACCAGGATGATTTAGCTGGGGCCGATCGGGCCGCCGAGCTGCTGGATCTATGGGAAAGAATTCGGTGACCAGGGCGGACGGTTGAACTCTGTAGATGGCAGAAAGCAGATGGCAGAAAACGGCCCCAGAGAAGGATCCAGAGAATGGCCCAGAGGACAGCCAGAATTCTGGCCGTCCCCATACCGCGTTGGCCTGGAGCTGGGGTAGGATTAGCCCATTCGACCTGATGTGACTGGGGAAACCGCCATGGCTGGGCCCGACCCTTCCGTTCTCAAGGCTGTCCACGATCGCGATCGCCGCTTCCTTCGCACCCAAGATCGCTACCTGGACTGCACCGGGCTGCACCAGATTTGGCCGATCGCCGCCCAGCGCTACGGTGACCTCCTGGCCCTGGATGACCCCCATGGCAGTCCACCAGCCCAGCTCACCTATCGAGAACTGGTTGGGCAGATCACCACCTTCGCCAGCGGCCTCCAGGCTTTGGGTCTATCTCCAAGGGGCCACGTGGCCCTGTTCGCCGATAACAGCCACCGCTGGCTGATTGCCGACCAGGGGATCATGACCGCAGGCGGAGTGAATGCCGTGCGCAGCGCCACCGCCGACACCCAGGAGCTGCTCTACATTGCTGAACACAGCAACAGCACCGTGCTGGTGGCCCAAGACCTAAAGCTGCTCCAGCGGCTCAGGGCAGGCCTGGAACCCCTGGCGATTAATCTGGTAATTCTGCTCTCCGACGAGACTCCCCCCGAGGACAGCCTCAAAGTTCTCAACTTTTCTCACCTGCTTGATTTGGGCCGCGATCGCCCCCTGCAGCCGGTCAGCGTCGAGGGCAAAGATCTGGCCACCTTGATCTACACCTCCGGCACCACTGGCAAGCCTAAGGGAGTAA
>PYEQ01000521.1 GCA_003017785.1 filamentous cyanobacterium CCP5
CCCCCACCTTGTCCCGGACGATGCCGGTGCCCAAAATCGAGCCCAGAAAGTCCCGGTGGGTGGCCGAGTCAAACAAAAAATTCCCGGCCACGTCCAGCAGGGCCAGGGGGATCTGGTCAGACTCCAGGGGTAGCTCAGCGCGGGCGATCGCCAGTCGCTGCCGTTCCGCCTGGGGATAGCCCCCCCCGGTGACGATGTGCACATCCGTCAGCTTTTGAAACATGGCCTGAGCCTCCATCAGCTCCGGCGGCGAGAGAAAGTCACTGCTGACCACCTCCCAGGTGCGAATGGCCTGCTCCGCCAGATCGAGGATGCGGGTCAGCGCCTCCCGGTTTTCCACTGGCTTGAGCAGGTCTTCTTTAGGGAGCATGGCGGGTAGAGTCAATGGTTAAGGCCTATCTATTGACTCTACCGCAGCCTAGGCTTCGGCTAGATCCTCCACCTGTTTGCGCTTGGCGTAGATGCTCTTGAGGTGGCGCTTCACCGTGTTGACAGCGATGTATAGCTCCTGGGCAATTTCCTCATAGCTACGGTTGGCTTTGCGCAGGACCCAGACCTCCGTTTCCCGCTCGGTCAGGCTAAACTGCCGGGCTTCGAACAGAGCGGCGGTTTTGGCCGCCTGGACCTGATCCTCGAGGGTGACCATCAGGCAGCGATCGCGCTGATCACCCGCCTGATACCACTGCACCCTGGCCCGGATGGCCCCGACGGGGGTCAAAATCGTATTCGACAAAACAACCGGGCGGTCTGTGTAGATGTCTTCGCTTTCAATTAGATAACGACATAGGGTCCAGAGGGGTTCGGGCACCTGATGGCTAGGGCCGTCCGGGCTAATCTGGCGACATAGCTGCAGCCCGCGACGGTTGATGTGCAGAGGCTGGCCAGAGACAGACAGAATTAAAATGCCGTCTGAGAACCCTTCAATCACCGCTCTCAGGAGAGAGAAATCAGCGGCGGCAGCTTGATCACGGACAGCAGTGGACTTCTGAAGTAACGATTTCGTCATTTGAGATGCACTCATAATCACAACGGGGACGTAGTTGATGTTGAGTTCATCCGGGGAAGATTTAGCGTTTGCTGATTTAGACAACAGCGGAGTTCCGAAGGATTTCAGAACAGGAGTGCCAATTGTTGAATCGGTCAGTAGATATACCAACAGTGAAAACAACAGATCTGGCCGCTAAGTTTCCAGATCTTTCAGGGAGTCCAGACGGATTTCTGGATAATCCTTGATGAAAAGGCCACAATTTTGAAATTTGTTCACAATTGATCCGAAAAGATCCGGGCCGCCAGGCCGCTGCCAACATGTTAAATATGGAAAGCCCCCGTACATCCCCAGATATTCCGTGCTAACGCTCATTCGCCGCATTGAGGCCCCCGGTTCAGGGGCGATCGCCACCCTCTCACTGACCGCCGCCGACCGCAGTAAATCCCGCCATCGATTCACGACCACCACGGGAGAAGACATTTACCTCAACCTGCCGCGGGGGACGGTGCTGCGGGGAGGGGACCGGCTGGCCAGCGAGGACGGCCAGGTGGTTGAAGTCTTGGCCAAACCTCAGCCAGTGCTCACGGTCATGGCCAATGATGCCGTCCAGCTGATGCGGGCGGCCTATCATTTGGGCAATCGCCACGTGCCGGTGGAAATCACCGCCACCTATCTGCGGCTGGAGCCCGATCCGGTGCTCCGGGCCATGGTGGAGCAGCTAGGCCTGACGGTAATGGTTGAAACGGCTCCCTTTGAGCCCGAGGCCGGTGCCTACGGAGGTGCCCATAGCCATGACTGATCTGGCCTTGCTACGGCTGCTTCAGCTAGCCAGCCCGGCCCTGCCGGTGGGGGCATTTAGCTATTCAGAAGGGCTCGAAACCCTGGTCGAACAGCGGGTGATTCAAGGCTGCGATGACCTGGCCCACTGGCTCACCCAGGAGCTGAACTACGGGGCGATTCGTATTGAAGCCGCCGTGATGGTGCGATCGCACCGCCACGCCCAGGCCCAGGAATTTGCTCGCCTAGCCCACTGGAACCGCTGGTTCTCCGCCCTGCGAGAAACCCAGGAGCTGCGGCAGCAGAGCTGGCAGATGGGGCGGGCCTTAATCCGCACCGTTGAGCAGATTCACCCAGAACTACAGCCAGCGATCGAGGCCTGCGGTGTCCCCTGCAATTTTGCCGTGGCCTTTGGCCTCACTGCCGCCCACTGGCAGATTCCCCTCCGCTCCGCCCTGTCGGGCTATCTCCACAGCTGGGCCACGAATCTCGTCAACGCAGCGGTAAAGCTCGTGCCCCTGGGCCAAACCGCTGGGCAGCGGACCCTGCTAGAGCTGTACCCGGCGATGGCGGCGGCGGCCACGGCGATCGCGGCCCTGTCCGATGACGAGCTGGATACCAGCGGCTGGGGCTCTGGCCTGGCCAGCATGCAGCACGAAGCCCTCTATAGTCGCTTGTTTAGAAGCTAGGAGTCCCGCCCAGCTTCAGCGGGTGATGGGGGAATCCACATAGAGAATAGGATCGCCCATGGAGAACGTGAGGTTGTGCTTGCCCAGCTCCTTGGTGATTTTTTGATGGGCCACCTCAACCAGTCGCTTACGCAAGCTGAGCGTCCCCTGGTCAGAACTCAGCAGAAAGAAGCTAGTCCTAGCCCGAGTTCCCGGTTTGTCCTCCGGCTCAAATAAAACTACCTGGGTGCTCAGCGGCTCTACCCCATAGATGCTGCCGATGCAGTCCTCCAGCAATTCTTTGACCAGGGCCCAGTCCCGATCCGGCAGCCGCCGATCAAAGTCAATGTAGAGCAGGGCCATCACCTTGTTGCCCCGAGAAATGTTTTCGATATCTTTGGCCACCATCACCGAGTTGGGGGCGATGATCAGCGTATTTTTGACCGCCACTCGGATCTTGGTGGAACGAATGCCGATGGATTCGATCCGGCCATAGACATCCTCCGCCTTTGGATTAAAGCTGACCCGCACGTACTCCCCCGGCAGATAGGGGCGATCTAGATAGAGCACGATGGAGCCAATCACCTGGGCAATGGTTTCCTTCGCCGCAAAGGACAGGGCCAAACCCACAATCCCCAGGCCTGCCAGGAGGCTGATCAGGTTGAGATTTTGACTCTGGGCGAAATAGATAATCGCAAAAAAGGCAATCACCGCATTCAGCAGGTTTTCCGTCACCAGGACAAAATCGTCCACATCCTGACTGAAGCGCTGAAACAGTTTGATGCCATAGACCCGCAGAACCTGACTCACCAGCCGGGATAGCAGCCAGCCAACGGCGATCGCTAGGGCCAGATACACAAAGAAATTCAGAAAATTAAACAGCGTTCGGTAGTCGCGAACCATCGCCAGACTCAGGGCGCTCAAGGCTAGAAAGCCGGCATTGATCAGCGATCGCTTTACCGGCGTGACCACCTGCTCGTAGGCCTCAGCGATCGTCTGGGGAGCAAACGTCACAATCAAAAATCGCAGCAGATTAGGAATCAGCTGCCCCACCAGCCAGGCCACCAACACCAGCAAAATGAATCCGCCCAGCCGCAGCAAAAATCCCAATGCTTCCTGGCGAAAGGCGGCATCAAACGCAAATAGCTCTTGAACAATGTCTCGAAAATCCATAGCCCCAGGGGTCAAAGGGTGACCGGTGAATCGACATACACCGTAGGCTCCTGCATCGAAAAGACCATGCCGTGAGCCTGGAGCTGTTTGCTAATCGAGTCACTGGCCAGCTTCAAGAGCTGTGTGCGGAGCTTGAGGGAGGAC
>PYEQ01000522.1 GCA_003017785.1 filamentous cyanobacterium CCP5
CCGCCGCCGATGCCACCGCCCACCTGGCGGAAAACCCGCTGTTTGCTGGACTGCTGCGCGGGCAGAACGTACCCCTTACTCTGATGTTGATTGCCCTCCTGGGAGCGGTTTTTCTCAAGGGTTTTCAGGAGGCGATCGGGCTGGCGGTGGCGCTGGTGGCAATTTATCTCACCCTCAATCTGGTGGTGATTGGAGTAGGGGGCTATCAAGTCTGGCAGCAGCCAGTACTGCTGAGCAACTGGCAAACGGCGCTAACCACGGCCCAGGGCAGTCCCTGGCGGATGATCGGGGTCTCAGTGCTGCTGTTTCCTAAGCTGGCGCTGGGGCTGTCGGGGTTTGAAACCGGGGTGGCGGTGATGCCGCTGGTACAGGGCAGCCCTAGTGATACCGAGGCCCAACCCACGGGTCGCATCCGCAATACCCATCGCCTGTTGACCACAGCAGCGGTGATGATGAGCTTCTTTTTGCTCACCAGCAGCGTGATTACGACGGTGCTGATTCCGGCGGCAGCCTTCCAAACGGGTGGCCCGGCCAATGGGCGGGCCTTGGCCTACCTGGCCCACCAGCACTTGGGCAATGGGTTTGGCACCCTGTATGACCTGAGTACGATCGCGATTCTCTGGTTTGCGGGGGCGTCCGCCATGGCCGGGCTGCTGAATCTGGTGCCGCGCTACCTGCCCCGCTACGGCATGGCCCCAGAATGGGCGGGGGCGGTGCGGCCCCTGGTGCTGGTATTTACGGCGATCGCCTTTGCCATCACCCTGATTTTTAATGCCAGCGTCGAAGCCCAGGGCGGAGCCTATGCCACGGGGGTGCTGGTGTTGATGAGTTCGGCGGCGGTGGCGGTGACCCTTTCGGCCTATCATCGCGGCTCAAAACGGGGGGCGATGGTCCCTAAGGGCCGATCTTTGACCATCGTCTTTGGGTTAATTGCCCTGGTGTTCTTCTACACCACTATCGCCAACGTATTCGAGCGTCCCGACGGTATTCGCATTGCGGCGTTGTTTATCACCGCCATTGTGGTGCTATCGCTGGTTTCACGGGTGTTTCGCTCCACTGAGCTGCGGGTCACCGGGGTCGAGCTGGATGAAACGGCCCGTCAGTTCATTGACCAGCTAGACGGACAGCCCGTGCGGCTGATCGCCCATCGTCGAGAAAAAGGCGAGCACGCGCTGGAGTACGAGCTGAAGGAACAGCAGGTGCGGGAGGACAGTCACCTGCCGCTGTCTCAGCCAATTATTTTTCTGGAAGTGCAGGTCTTTGATGCCTCAGTGTTTATCGACGTGATTCGGGTGAAAGGCTTTGAGGTGGGAGGCTACCGGATTTTACGAGTACAGAGTTCGGCAGTGCCCAATGCGATCGCGGCTCTCCTGCTCTACCTGCGCGACCAGACGGGCATGCTGCCCCACGTTTACTTTGAGTGGGTCGAAGGCAACCCCGTACAGTATCTGCTCCGCTTTACCCTGTTTGGCGAGGGCGATGTACCGCTGGTCACCCGCAAGGTACTGCGCCGAGCCGAGCCCGACCCCCTGCGGCGACCCAGAATTCATGTCAGCGGCTGAATGGACTATCCCCAAATTAGAACTGTACCAGGGCTCGGCGAGTCAGCTGTCGGCCGCGCTGGCCCGAAAGGTGGCGAGAAACTAGGCCATGGTTGTGGACGGCGTCGACCCACAGCAGGGTTTTCATCAAACACGTTGTTCTCATGAGGAACAAGTGCCCTGCATCGATGGCAGCACGATGAAAGTGATTGAGATCGTCATGGCTCAAAGGGCCGACGCCTGAGGAAATCCACATCAATCACCGTGATCTGACAATGAGTCAGATTTATGGAGCGCTTTCTTACTACTGGGATCACAAATCGGAGCTAGATGCAGCGATCGCCACTGACCTGCAAGCAGCGGAAACTATGCGGGCAGAAGCAGGCGAATCACCTTTTGTAGCCAGATTAAAGGCCCAAGGTATATTGCAGTGAGCCTCAGTTTTTACATGGATGAGAATGTTCACAGTGCAATTACTACGGGGTTACGCTTGCGAGAGGTCATCAGCTTTGGGTTCAAATAGGTGACTGTATTCGAGATTGGGAACTCATTGCAAAGTTGGGAGATTCAGCGGAGTTCGAGAACAGAGTGCATTTTTACCGCTTTAAGGTTAGAAGATAGGCAGGGGGCATCCCTGCTGTTAAGTCAGCGCCCCGTACGATGGATCTAACCTGACAACCGGGTCATCCCATGACCACTACCACTCGCAAATTTACCTTCGAGGAGTACCTCGCCTATGATGACGGCTCCAATACCCGCTACGAACTGGTAGACGGAGAGCTGGTTGCGATGGGCATTGGCACCGGATTGCATGGCGCGATCGCTGAATTTTTGACCGAGCAATTCAAGGCTGCCGCCCAGCAGGCTAACCAACCCTGGACAGCGAAAGACATGCGGATTGGCATTCGCTCTCCCCGTGGCACCCGTTGGGATACGACTCGCATTCCCGATGTGGTGGTGCTGCCGGTCGTCCAGTGGAAAAGCCTACGCACCAAAGAAGCCGTCATTGAGCTGCAAGATCCACCGCCGCTGCTGGTGGTTGAAGTCGTCAGCGAATCCACAATCGCCACAGACTATCGCGCCAAACATAGCGAGTACAGCGTTTTAGACATTCCAGAATATTGGGTCGTAGACCCGATTGAGCAGCGGGTAACGGTCAGCACTCTGCAAGCCGGACGCTATGACGATGCCTGCTTCGCTGATACCCTACTGATTCAATCTAAGGTTTTTCCGGCTTTGGCTTTGAGCGCGGCTCAGGTGCTCTCAGCGGCCATCTGAAAATCAGCGGCGATGCATCGAACGTACGCCAACAGCTCCGGGCCTAGCGACCCCATGGGGAAGTTCTACGCTCAGCCCTTATGACAATCTGCTCGGAGATCGCCCATCCCTAGCCATCCCTCTCCCAAAAGCCCGTAAGCTATGCTGAATTATCAAAGGACGTAATCGCCTGGTTTCAATAAACCTCATGGTTACCATTCCCCTGGTGGCCGTCGCCACATTAGCAGCCCCAAACAGCCTACCCTCTCCATCTATCAGCTGGTTGACGATGAATACCAGGTCAGCCAGTTTCACGGCGAAGAGCCGGTGCGATCGCCCCTGTTTCCAGAGCTGGCCCTGACCGCTGCCTCTATCTTTCAGGCCGGGCAGTCTGCCGGATGACATGGACTCCATCCCTGGGGTTCAAAGCGACTCCTATGCAGTCCTCGACTCTTTGATCAGCGCTCCCGACCGCATGAATAGAGTCTCGAACCCAATTCATGCCCTCCGAAGCGGTATGGATGCCGTCTTTGACCCCATTGATACCGTTCAGAACGTAATCAATGCCCTCTCGGACGGCATTGATGGCGTCAACAGCGCTATGCAAAGCGTCTAAGAGGGCATCGATGGGGTCTGGAACCTTAACGATGGTATCCGGAAGCTTAACGAAACCCTGTTTGACTGTGTTCATACCAGTCAAGCGGCGATCGCGGATGGGAAATCGGGCAAAATTCGGTAGCGCTACTGAGCAGATGGGCGGTTGCCATGGGGAATTCCATAGGAATGCGCCAATTGGGGTGCATAGTGACCCATCTACTCGGAAAATTCTATGGATTCTAAACTTGATGTGACCGTTGCGCCAGCAGAGGTTGAAGCGGTCATGGCGGCGATCGCCACGATTAAGAAAAATCTGCCCTTTCTCATCGGCCTGACCAGCGAACAACGGCGGG
>PYEQ01000523.1 GCA_003017785.1 filamentous cyanobacterium CCP5
ATCATGTTCTGACTTAGATGGCTTCAGCTGGCATATCCCTGGCTGTGGCTCCACAATAAAGTCGGAGTGCCGAGCCGCCGCCCATTTCCATGAAGCGCTTTACCGAGCTATTTCAAGCTGTTGACGCCACCACCTCGACCAATGCCAAGGTAGACGCGCTGCAGCAATACTTTCAAACAGAACCCCCTCGAAATGCAGTGTGGGCCCTGTATTTGCTGCTGGGGAAAACCCGCCGCCGCACCGTCACGTCGCGGGTGTTGCGGGATGTGTTCTTGCAAATCTCTGATATTCCCGAATGGTTGTTCAAAGAGTGCTACGCCCATGTGGGGGACTCGGCGGAGGTGATCGCGCTGTTGTTGCAAGACACCCCGATCCCGGAGCAAAACAGCACCGATCTGCCTTTGCACCAGTGGATGGAGGCGATCATTCCCATGGTGAAGGCGACGGAAACCGATGGCGAGGTGCGAGATTTGATTGTCTCCTGGTGGTCATCCCTGGAGCCCTTTGAAATTTTCGTCCTCAATAAGGTGCTAACCGGGGCCTTTCGGATTGGGGCTTCGGCCAAGCTAGTGATTAAAGGGCTCTCCAGGGCGTTTGACATTCCGGAGGCGGTGCTGACCCATCGGCTGATGGGGGAAATTGAGCCCACCGAAGAATTCTACCGGCGTCTGACCAGCCAGGAGGCGATCGCCAATGCCCCTAGCCAGCCCTATCCGTTTTTTCTGGCCGCCCAGCTGGACGAAGAAAAATTTCGGCAGGAGGCCGACTACGATCAGTGGATAGCCGAGTGGAAGTGGGATGGTATTCGCGCCCAGGGCATTAAGCGGGCGGATCAGGTGTTTATCTGGTCGCGGGGGGAAGATCTGGTGACCCACCAGTTCCCGGAGGTGGAGCAGGCCCTAGCGGTCTTTCCCAACGGCACGGTGGTAGATGGGGAAATCATCTGCTGGCAGGACAATCAGCCCCTAAGCTTCAACTATTTGCAAAAGCGCTTGGGCCGTAAGCGGGTCACAAAAAAGATGATGGCCGAATGCCCGGTACGGCTGATTGCCTATGACCTGATCGAGCACCAGGGTGAGGATATTCGCCAGCAGCCCCTGAGCGATCGCCAGGCCCTGCTTCAGTCTGTCCTCAAAACCACAGATCAGAACGAGGTGCTGCGGTTTGAACCAATTCCCTTTAGCAGTTTCGACAAGCTCGCTGCCCTGCGAGAAAACTCGCGGGAGCACGGCGCTGAGGGGCTGGTGCTCAAGGCGCTGGATAGCCCCTATCTGGTGGGTCGTAAGCGGGGCTACTGGTGGAAGTACAAGGTCGACCCGATGACCCTGGATGCGGTACTGATCTACGCCCAGGCGGGCAGCGGTAAGCGGGCGAATCTGTTTACTGACTACACCTTTGCCCTCTGGCAGGACAGCGAGCTAGTCCCTTTTGCTAAGGCCTATTCTGGCCTCGACAATAAAGAGATCGAAGCCCTAGACCGCTGGATCCGTCGCCACACGGTGGAGCGGTTTGGGCCGGTGCGATCGGTGCAGCCCATCCATGTGTTTGAAATCGGCTTCGAAGGCATTTCAGAGTCAAACCGCCATAAGTCGGGAATCTCCGTGCGCTTCCCCCGCATCCTGCGTTGGCGTCATGATAAACCTCCCGAAGAAGCAGACAGCCTAGAGAATGCAATGCAGCTGCTAGCGGCCTACGGATAGGCGGCGATTAAGCAGACCTTTCAGCGCTTTTGCTAGGTTCTGGAGAAATAAAGCGGTTTAACCCTCTTCCGATGCGGCCTCTGGAAGAGCATCGGAAGATCGACGATGGCGGAGGCGAAGCCCAAGGGCTCCCACGGCCAGCAGGCCAGCCGCTGCCATGGGCTCAGGAATATCCTGGGAGTCCCTGTCAGACCATTTCAGGCCAGCGATCGCCCCGCTGCCGGGGTAAAGCACGTCTAGGCGAGCTATTTTTTGATAGGACAAAGCAAACTCATAGAGAGAGTTGTCACCGGTTTCCCCGGTGCTTGAGAGATTCTTGACCCTCGTACTATCTGCAAGGGCAGCTTCATCAAATTCAGAAAAAGCGATTTGGTTACCACCGATGTCATAACCCGCAAACTGAACATACTGTCCTCGCCGACCAAAGTCATCGAGGTCGAGGAGCTTAATGTCGCTGATATCCACGGGGTTATCGAAATTGAACGAAATGATACCGCCGTTGGCGTCATCGTCGGGATCGTTGGAGTTCTTGATCGATCCGTTGGGGAGAAAACCGTCTTCATGGATGATCAGAACCTTGTTCTGGACTTCAGTCCCCCAGGGAGCCCCAGTCCGTAAGTCGGCATCTCCACCAGTAAACCCGTTAGGGTTGCTGTCAAACAGCAGTAGAGGTCGCTGAGCGCTACCCGCCTTATTGGTAGCGCTGATTGAAAGCCCCCAGTTTTGCCACTGGCTGCCAATGCCAGTTGGATCGCCGCCGGTGCTGTCGATTAAGGGATTGCCAAAGCCATCGGTATCAAAATCCAAGTGGTAGGTAGCAGCGCTAGTAGCCGTAGCCGTCAACCCCAACAGCCCACCTACTATTGCGGTGGACCAAATGCCTGTTTTGACGAATTGTCTGACTTGCATACAGATCCTGCTGATACAGAGGCAGTAACAAATATCACTCTAACTAATCCATTCTGATCTGTCAGTATACTTACTGAACTTTTCGGAATCTTTATAGAGGACGCCGTAGACAAAAAGGGGACGAAACCGCCGCCAATCCCCGTGCTACCTGATGACCTGGCAGTCGATGACCCGACAGCCTTGGTTTAAGAGCTGCCAGATTGGATTCACCCTCTCTGAAGCCAAAGGAGTAGCTAGATGGGGGGCGATCGCATCGTTAAAAAGCAAACATCCCGGAGCTCTTGAAGAACCCCGGGATGTAGGCGAGCGATCGCTGGGCTAGGAAGCTTTGGGACGACGGGTAGCCTGCTGAAAGCGGCGGGATAGATCTTCAACTACGTCGTTGAGGCCCATGCTCTGGCCGTAGTCTTTGGCGGCTTTGTAGGCGACCCGGGCGGCGGCGTAGGCTTCGCTACCGGCAACCATCTGGGTGTCTTCGACGCGGGACTGGATTTCGCTGAGGGCCTGGGAGATAGGGTTGAGCTTGGTGAACAGATCCAGGTCGCGCTTAGCGGCCTCTTGACTGAACCAGCCGGGCATCAGCTCAGGGTGCTGCTCGGCTACGTCGAGGGCTTTCTCGGTAAAAGTCTGGGACTTGATGCCGATCTTGGCGATCTGGCGTTTTTCTTCAGGAGCGAGCCCCACGGTGAAGGCGAGCTTGTCGCGGAGGACTTCTAGGGCCGCCAGGATGGCCTGGTAGTCTGCGTCGGACAAAACGGTATCAACTTTGTTGGGAAGCATTTCAATTTCCTTGTCGGAGTAGATGATCACCCCGACCACTGCGGGGATTAGCCTTTAAATTCCCTAGACAAAGTCTTTGGCTGCTATGTAATTCCACTCGACTTTTGGGTTTACACATATATGAGGCGGGCTGTCTCTGGATCATATTGAAATTGATCGAGGGTTCCTGCCTGGATTTTTTCGATCGTCTCCTCGATCGCTCCTAATGGAACGAAGAACCACTCTTTCGGCTTCACGGGGATACCGAAGCGGTCTTGCAGCTCTACATCCAATCGAGCAGGGTCAAAGAACTTGTGCAGCAGGGCCTCTAGCTTCGTGCGGTTGATGTTCATCAGCTTGAATTCGGCGACGATCTCC
>PYEQ01000524.1 GCA_003017785.1 filamentous cyanobacterium CCP5
GTTTTCCCCATGCCGCCCATGCCGAGAACTCCCACCAGACGGCAGCCTTCGTGCCCGACCCACTGTTGCAGCTGCTCTAGTTCGGCTTGCCGACCGTGAAAGTTGGAGACGTCGGGGGCTTCGCCCCAGCTTAAGGCAATGGCAGGAGAGGCCGCTGCCGGGACGGGTATCGGCAGGTCGGTGGTGGAGAGTGGTGGAGCGGTGGGGACCGGGTCAGCGGCAGCGTTAGGGACAGCCGGAGGCGTGGGATAGCCGTAGTCGGATTTCTCGAGGATCAGGCCGAAGGCGGCAAAAAAGGCTTCCAGGGATTGGCGATCGACGGTGGTCCTGGCGTCGAGGACTTTGGTGATGGTTTTGAGGGACAGCTGGGTGCGATCGCACAGTTCTTCCAGGGTGAAGCGCATCCCCTCGTTGTCACGCAGTTCGGCTTCTCGGCGGGCCAGGTTCAGCCGGTGAAGGCCCGTATGGTTCAGGACAACTCCCCGTTTCCGGACTTTAGTTTCAGCCACTGCCTTGCGACCTTGCCAGCCTAGACAGATGTGGAACCGAGGCAGAAAACTCGGGCTTTCAGGCTAGCTGCCAAGGCCTGCAAGAAGTCCCCAGCCTGAAGTACATAGGATCATGACACGAAAATCTGATGGTTGCGCCATCCGGCAGCGTACCCAGGACCAAGATTTTAGGTCTTCTTTAGATTTGCCGGGACGTAAGATGGAGCGGTAGTCTGTCCATAGCTGCCGCTGAGCCGCAGGCTTAAACAGCACCTCACAGGTCATTTCAGACCCAGCTCTTGTTTCAGGCTATCCAGGGATATTTCCCCAAGTTCTTGCAGCGCTATCTCGGCGTCGAAGCGATCAATCTCATCTTCTTAAAGTTTCCAGCGGGTGCTGCAACTGGCCAGTACTTGCAAGTTAATAAGTTACTGCCTAAGTTACCCTATCTTCCCTGGAGTCCCTAGGGCGGCAGCGCAATAGTAGGAGCATCAACGTTTCTACGAGGTTGCTCCCATGTTTCACCACATTTCTATCGGTGCCGAAAACCCTTTCCGCGTCGCTAAAGTCATTGCTGAACTAACCGGCGGCGAATTCTTCGAGTTTCCCGTCGCGGCGGGAGCCTACATGGTCACCTTTCAGGATCAATACGGCTCCGGCATTGAGGTGCTGCCCCAGAACACGGTCTGGACTCCCGGCGAAGTTGAAGCCGAGGCTAAACCGGGTGAACCTTTGCCCCGACTGGGTTCAGTCCATGCGGCCCTGTCCGTGGTGGTCAGTCGGGAAACGATTGAAGCAGTCGGCAATCGCGAGGGCTGGCTGGTGCGCTGGTGCGATCGCGGCCCATTTCAAGTCATCGAACTCTGGATTGAAAACCGCTTCATGCTGGAGCTGCTGACGGCTGATATGACCGCCGACTACGTCCACTTTATGCGGCCAGAGGTGTATTCGGCTTTTCTGGCGGAAGTAGCGGCGACGCCTGCCCCTGAGCCAGCTCAACAGAAATGGACCGCTACGCCGGAACCCGCCCACGTCTAATCTTTTCTCAATAAGAAGCGCCATGAAAATCCCTTCGAGATGGCCTGAGCATCCGCCGGTCTAGCCCTGTCGCTGCTGATCTGGCATAGCCAGGGAACCGCTACGACAGTTGTAACCGGGCCAAGGCAAGCACCAGGAGACGGCAATGCCCGTGCCTATGTCGTTTTAGACGACTCCAGCCAGCCCGTTGAAGTTGGCGTTTTGATTAACTGGATGGGCCCTGTTCTTCCCGAGTTCTTCCCGCTTTGAAGAGAACATCAAACCACGATTCAAAGCGAATGATTTTGAATCCTTCCTTTCAGATGAATTGACGATATGACAACTCAAACTCTGCGTACCCCCAAAGTCCTGGCCGCTGGCGAAGGCGATTCTTTTCAGATGCTGAGCCACACTTTCACTTATAAAGTCACTCCCGAAGACACCCGGGGTCAGTGGCTGATGTACGAAGCCGCTGATACTTTTGGCAACGGTGCTCCCCTACACTCTCATCCCTGGGAAGAAACCTTCTACATCCTGGAAGGGGAGCTACAAATCCAGATTGGCAAGCGCACCTGCACGGTCAAAGCGGGAGATACTGTTTACTTCCCGGAAGACGTGACCCATGGGTTCACAATCTGTTCTGAAACGGTCAGAATTCTGGTGATTATGCCTGCCTACGCCGACGGCTTTTACCGGGAAGTTAGCGACAAGATTACGTCCCTGCCGCCCCACCCAGAAGTGTTTCAAGCGGTTGCTGAAAACCATAACCTGAAGCTGTTTATTTAGGGGATTTAGGGGGCAAGGTACTGAGAAATCTCTTGATCTAATACCTTGCACCCTAGCTAGCTAATACATTTTCTGGCTGGTCATGAACCTCATTGGACCGGCACTGCTCCCTTGATCGCCCACTGTGTATAGGCGTTATTTTCAACCTTTCAACCAAAGGAAACCTCATCATGGCTCTTCAAACTGTCTTGCCCTATAGCCCAACCCTAGAGCTCGTCCCGCTGCAGCCCGATCACATTCCAGCAATCAGCCGAATCTGCTATGCGGCATTCTCCGGTTTGCAAAGTCGCCACAGAATTCATGTCGATATTCCTGACGTAGAAACCGCAGGGATGATCATCTCCCACGTGGCTAACCGCCCCGACTACACCGGCGTTGTTGCCATCCTCGACGGCCAGGTGGTGGGGTCTAACTTTTTGCTGCACGCCGATGAGGTGGCGGGGGTGGGGCCGATAACCGTGGACCCCACCGTGCAGTCCCAGGGAATCGGGCGATCGCTGATGGCATGGGCCACCCAGGAAGTCCAGCGCCGGGGCATTCGTCAGGTCCGTCTGTTCCAAGAAGCGGTGAATGCGATCTCCCTATCGCTCTATACCTCGGTGGGCTTTGCCTGGCGAGATTCGGCCGCTCTGATGCAGGCAGTCCCAGCCGCCGCAGATAGTCCGCTGGTTCGCCCCCTGGGGCAGGCCGATCTGCCCGCTGTCGCGGCACTCAGCCGTCAGGCCTACGGGTTTTCTCGCGCCAGCGATGCCGCTCAGCTATTGGCGGCAGACTTTCCAGGTTTCATCCTTGAGCGCCAGGGGGTGCCTGCTGGCTATTGGATAGCTTCTCTGTTTGGCCATGGCTGTGCCGAAACCGATGAGGATTTGCTCACGCTGGTGGGACATGGCACCCGTCACCTGCCACCGCCGTTCGCCGTGTTTATCTGTCCCTTGAGTCGGGCTGAGGGCTTCCGCCGCTGCCTCCAGGCCGGACACCGCACCCTCAAGATGCTTTCCTACATGTCCTATGGGGACTTTGTCGCCCCCAGTGGATTGTACCTGCCGTCCATTCAGTGTTAGCGACGGTGTGATGGAGTGATCAGTCCCGGGACTGCGATCGCCTGCTAGCGACCGCAGTCCCCTTCCAGGAGATCGATCCATGAAAATTCGTCCGGCGATCGCCGCTACCGCCCTGGAATTCTTAGCAGTTCTGCTGATCTGGCTGAATTCCCTGGCCGCTCGGCCCTGACAGAGTCCGTATCGGTTTTCGTAACGTTTCTTTTGCTCCGATTTAAGCAAGCAATAATCGAAGCAAAAGTCCTCCGGTTGGCTCTGCGATCGTTTCAGACCGCTCGTCTCAGGAAAGCAGACCGACCCCATGCAACCCTCTCCGCTGTAATCTATGAACGCCTTTTTTCCCATTCCCGCTGCCGTGGGAATTACCCTAATCGCGGCAGGGCTGATGGCCTGTGGC
>PYEQ01000525.1 GCA_003017785.1 filamentous cyanobacterium CCP5
GCGGTGGGCTTACTGGGCGGGCGGCATTCGTCATAGCCGGTGGGCTGATTCAGGGTGATGACCCCCTTCCACCAGTGGCTGGTGGCTTTGTCAGCGGCGGTCTTGGCGACCTGGTTGATGGCCTTAGTGTCTTGCCGCTGCCGGGACACCGCCAGCACCAGCAGCCGGTCTAGCCAGTTGAGTTCGGTTTTGAGATATGCCCAGTTGTCGGCGAAGGGGGCGTCTGCTTTGGGGGTTCCATTGGAGGGCATTCCAGTTTCATGCTGCGACATTTGCCATCACCCGGATGAATTCCAGGGGTAGCCCGTCCGGGTCTGAGAGAAAGGTGACTTCGTAAACCCTGGGGCCGATCATCTGCTGGGTGGGTTCGAGTAAGACCTTCAGGGGCGAGATTTGATTAGGATTCCCCTCGGCGGCTCCTAGGAATCGCTGCCGCAGGCGATCGAGCCAGTCGGGCAGGCTGTCGGCCAGCTCCGTCAGATCGAAGGATAAATGGTAGTAGCCGGTGTAGTGTTCGTCAGCGAAGGCATCGGCAGCGGGTCTGGGTTCGGGCACCTGCATCAGCTCGATGCGCCCTCCCAGGCCGGTCATCCAGCAGGCCAGGGTGATACCAGCGGTGAAGCGTTCTTGGACGGTGAAGCCTAAAAGTTCATAGAAGGCGATCGCCCGGTGGATATCCGCCGTGCGAATGGAGGCATGGTGCAGCATTACTCAAACAACCGATAGTAGGGATAGCGCACAGGCACTCCCGGTTCTTTCTCTAAGTTGAAGTTGATCACGGCCCAGCGCGGATCGTTCTCCGCCGCCGGACTAAACGTGACCGGCAGGCCATAAAGCCGTGGCGTGGAGCCATCCATCTGGCCTCGCCAGGGGGTGCTGCGCTCTAAATAGGCATTCACCAGCTCCCGATAGCGCTGGGCAATCACCACCCGCGTGGCCCGGTATCCCTGGGTGTAGAGCCGATCTAGGGCTTCATGGATTTCAAAGCGAATCCCGTCCGGGTGGGTGTGCTGGCGATACCATTCGCCCTCCCACTGACGCCAGTGGCGCCCGGACTGTAAATGCACCAGTTCTTTGCTGTCAGGATCCGCTTCGAAGGCCCCGTGGCGGGGACACAGATAGGTATCCGTGAGGGTGAGGGCCGGAATGGTTTGCCGACAGTGAGGACACTGGATGTCTGGGCCGTAGATGGGATATTGCAGGGCTGGGTTAACCATTAGGCTCGAACCAGGTGAGCTCCTCTTGGGCGGTCGGCTGACCTGCCTTAGTAGCCGTATTATAGCCTTGGAGCCCCCTATACTCGGGCTTACCATGGTGAACGGGATAATTTTTCTATGTCTGAGGCGGTTCCTTTTGATACCGACCGGCCCTGGCCTACTCCGGATATTGCGCAAGCGGCATTCGTAGATCCCAGTGCCGTTGTGATTGGTCACGTCATCCTGGCCGCCGGATCCAGCCTTTGGCCCACCGCTGTCCTGCGGGGAGACATCGAGGCGATTCAAATTGGGGCTTACACCAACGTTCAAGATGGCGCGGTGATTCACTGCGATCGCGCTCAGCCGGTAATCCTTGAGGATTTCGTCACCGTGGGCCATCGGGCGGTGATTCACAGTGCCCATGTCGAGCGGGGCTGCCTGATCGGGATTGGGGCGATTATTCTCAACGGGGTGAGGATTGGAGCAGGTAGCATTATCGGGGCCGGGGCCGTGGTGACGAAGGCTGTGCCGCCGCGATCGCTGGTGATGGGAATACCCGGTAAGGTGGTGAAACCGATTTCAGAAGAACAGGCCCAGGGATTGCTGGACCATGCCCAGGAGTATTTCCACCTGGCGCAACTTCACCGCCATAAACAAACTGCGATCTAGGCAAAATTATGAGAGAATTGTGACAGTAGTTAACGTTTGCCTAAGATTCTGGAGGTAAGTTCATGGACTGGCGAATCGTAGTTGTGCTGCTGCCGATTATCATTGCTGGAAGCTGGGCCATATTCAATATTGGCAGAGCCGCTTTAGGGCAGCTGCAAACTTTCATTGACGAGCGCAAAGCCTAGGCCGGTCAACCCCCTTAACCGCTCGAATAGGCTGGGGGCAATGGATGGTGAGAGTTCAAGCTGGTGCAGTTTTAGCGACCGAGACTGGCTCGTCAGCAGATATCTTGGCATGGCCGCTGAGCCATTGACTGCATCCATGTTCCCCTGGGTCCATGGTTCATTTTTCATTTAGCTGGCGAATCTGTGAGGTATTCAGTTCTATCCCCTGGGCGGCATTAGCTCTTTAAAGATGTAGTGTTACAAGATGCGATTGGCACGCTGATGGCGCTGCGATCGCATCTTTTTTTGAATGTATTTTGATAGATCTGCTGGTTTAGAACTGACCGATGGCCAACTCCCCTACCCGTTCCCAAGAGCCCACCTGGCGGCTGATTCTGCGGCTGCTGCGCTGGGATAAGCCCACCGGACGGCTGATCTTGATGGTGCCGGCCCTGTGGTCGGTGGTGCTGGCAGCCGGTGGGACGCCGCCGCCGTTGCTGGTGGTGGTGATTGTGGTGGGCAGCCTGGTGACCAGTGCGGCTGGCTGTGTGGTCAACGACCTCTGGGATCGTGATATTGACCCTCAGGTGAAGCGTACCCGCGATCGCCCCCTGGCGTCTCGGGCTCTGTCGGTGCAGGTGGGGATTGTGGTCTTAGGTGTCGCCCTGCTCTGTGCCTGGGGGCTGACGGTGTTTCTCAACTGGCTCAGCTTTGGGCTGTGCGTACTGGCGGTGCCGGTGATTTTGCTGTATCCGCTAGCGAAGCGGGTGTTTCCAGTACCGCAGCTGGTGCTGGCGATCGCCTGGGGGTTCGCGGTGCTGATTCCCTGGGCGGCGGTGCAGAATGCCCTGCCCCTGCCCGCCTGGGTGCTATGGCTGGCGGTGGTGCTGTGGACCCTTGGGTTTGACACGATTTATGCGATTCCCGATCGCGAATACGATGCCCGCCTGGGCATCAACTCCAGTGCCCTATTTTTTGGCGCCGAAACCCCCGAGGCGATCGGCCTTTTCTTTGTCGGTACCTGGTTGATGCTGGTGTGGCTAGGGGGACTGCTGACCCTGAGCTGGCCGTTTTGGGTGGCCCTGGCGATCGCCTTTATGCTCTGGTCGCGGCAGGTGTTTTTGCTCACCCAGTACGGTAATCGCCCCAAGCTCTACGCCCAGCTGTTTCGTCAGAACGTACTTCTGGGCTGTTTACTACTGGCCGGCATGATTCTAGGGTCGCTGCTTTGAATTGCGACTACGAACTGTGAATAGGCAATCCCCTCAGCTGTAATCCTCGGGGGCAACCTGGCCAGCGGCACCCGAGGTTTCCTAAAATTCACTCCCTTCGAGTGCCCAGGGAAGAAGTGGGTCCAGGTGCCTTACCCTGGGAAATAGTCTGTTCCACCTGAGCGCCCATGTATCCTCCCGTAGACCCGATTATTTTTGAAGCTGGCCCCTTTGCCCTGCGCTGGTACGGACTGCTGATGCTGGCCGCCATTCTCACCGCCACCTTCGTCGCCAGCCGCGAAGTAGCCCGCAAAGGTGAAGACCCGGAAACCCTCTGGGACATGCTGTTCTGGATTTTAATTCCGGGGTTTATTGGGGCGCGGCTGTACTACGTGTTCATTCAGTCGCCGCGAGGGCCAGGGGGCATCGGCTACTATCTGGAGAATCCGGGGCAGATTTTGCAGATCTGGGGCGGCGGCATCCACATATTTGGCGGGTTTATCT
>PYEQ01000526.1 GCA_003017785.1 filamentous cyanobacterium CCP5
AAAAAAAAAACCCGCCGTAATGGCTAGCCCGACGATGCTTCCTAGAATATCAAGGCCCCGCTTACCGAAAGAATTGACCGAAGGATGGGTAAAACGGCGATCCGGCTCTACACTAGCCGTTGGCTTAGGAGATGGTGCCGGCTCTGGCGCATCACAGACAATGGTGAACACGCTCAGTAGGTCAGTCATCTCTAGTGCCATGTTGACCTGGGTTTGCACATTTTTGAGTACCAAATCCCAGCCCTGCTGCTGGCTAAGACGGCGACTGATGACTAGAGCGCCAATACCGCTGCTGTCGATGAATTGAGTTTGCTTCAGGTCGAGGATCAGCTGCGATAGCTGAGCCTGCTCCCTCACCAAATCTTTGACCGCTGTTTCGAGATTAACGGCCTCTGACACCGTCAATGCTGGAGGCATTTGCACAATGCAAACATCTTCCACCTGGCTGCTGAGGATAGTTTCCTGAGGCATAGTTCTCATCCGTGATGGCAAAAGTCGCGACCTGGCAAATGGGTTCCCATCAGCAGAGGGACCACATATAACCTGACAGCAAATCACTTAAAAGGATTCCCAGATTCGCCTGACCTGATGAAAACTTAAATAGACAGTTGATTTGTGATGAAGTCTAGACAAATGCTCTGGAAGGCTATCAGCCTAGATTTTCGGCTCTTTGCGGCTGATTAAAGAGCCCTCTTAGCATCTCACTTAGACATGCTTGACATTGACCACGAGCGATCGCAGGCGGTTAATAGCAGCCGCCAGTTCTTGAGGCCGAAACCAGGCTAGATTTCCCTGAAGGCGAGCGTCTAGGCAGTCCAATCCATAGCGCTCCATATCGGCCGCGACGGCAAACAAGACCTCTGGTACGGATCTCTGACCATCAATCCAGTGGCGCTGAGCATAGACAATAGCCGCCGCTATGGCCTGAACCTGATCCGTTTCAATGATTTGCTCTACGGCTGAGAGGTCAATGTCTTCATAGCCTAGACTCAGCTGATTCAAGCCCCTAACTTTAAGGCTGACTTCCCGCTTGCCCCGGCTCGGGTCAATGCCATCGGGCTGAATATGGCGAGAATATGGTTGACCGAATTGTTCTCCTCCTTCTGGATCTCGATCGGTCTTGTATTCAGCTGCAATGGCTTTAGCTCTGGCCGTAACCTCCTGAGGCTGATAGTTCTCCATGGCGATGATACAGTCAGCTGCGTCGAAATAATCACCGCTACCTCCCATAACCAAGACGGTAGAAATATCCAGATCTCGATGGAGCTGACCGACTTTGTCAATAAAGGGTGTGATTGGTTCGCGATCTTTAGCAATCAATGCCTGCATGCGGCGATCGCGAATCATAAAATTGGTTGCCGACGTGTCCTCATCCACTAAGAGCACCTTTGCCTGAGCCTCAACAGCTTCAATGATGCTGGCTGCTTGGGAGGTACTACCGCTGGCATTCGCCGTGGAAAAGGCTGGGGTCGATCGTCCCTGGGGGAGGTGGTTGATGAAAGGAGAAATATCCACCCCGGCAATACTGCGCCCATCCTCAGCGCGAATCTTAACGGCGCTCCCATCGGTGACGACCTGTTCTCGGCCATCGCCAGGAATATGATTGTAAATCCCTGCTTCGATAGCCCGCAGCAGGGTTGACTTGCCGTGGTAGCCACCGCCCACAATCAAGGTAATCCCTTGGGGAATTCCCATGCCGGTTATCTGGCCTCCATGGGGGCAGCTCAAACTGACGCGCAAATCGGGTGGCGACTCGAAGGCTAACCCTTCTGGCATCGGCCGATCATCGATGCCGCTGCGGCGGGGCAGCATCGCACCATCAGCGATGAAAGCAACCAGTCCCCGATCGACAAGTTGTTGCCTTAAGCAGTCCGCATCTTCGGCAGTATTGCAGTGCTGTTGAATTGCCTGAGGATCCAGATGGCGGTAAAAAAGTGTTTGCTGCACTATTGCAGGCAGGTCATCGCAGAGGATCTGAGCCGCCTGCTGTCCTGCAATCCGGCGCCCAAAGGCTGGTAGGCCAACTCGGAACCGGACTTCTACGGTGTTCGCCATCACCCGGATCGCTGTTCGAGGCAATATCGCCTGGCTTGGGGATGAGATGGAAATCTGACCACTTTTACCTGACCCCCGTTGGGAGGGGAACTGGCGAGCTTTGTTGTCAAATTGGCGGGTCAGAAAATCGGCCAGCGCTATGGCTCTGATCCCACTACGCCAGCAATCCGGCGGAAATTCTGCTTGTGCTTGCGGCAGCAGGATTCGCAGCCGGCTGGGAGCAGCAAACGGATCCCCCTGCACGTAGTTAATTTCTAGCTCAAACTGGGGAAACTGGTAAGAGCCTTGCAATGCTTTATATGCCTTATATCCCTTCCCATCTAGGGCGTTCAGTTGCTGCCTTAGGGAGGTGAGATCACCCATAGGTTATGACCGTATCTGCGATGGCATTTGAGGTGCCCGTGGACCTGCTGGACCCGCTAGAGCAGCTTCAGCAACCCCCATCTTTAGAGCTGATCAAGATCACCGACTAAACTTCGAAACATCACCAAGAAACTACAGCATCATCACGGAAAACGCTCCTGAATCCTTGGATAGTAACATTGACGCCTCTGCCGCCTAGTCATGTCCTTGCCATCAACTCCCCAACCATCTTCGCGATTCACTCAATCCACGCGTTTCTGGTCAATGCTGCTGCTAGGACTCAATCTTTGGGGGATAGCCGGTGGGGCAAATGCCAGCTCTAGTGGGGATTCTGCCCCCCATCTGTTTGGCCGTTCATCGGTCGAAGATACCGCTAGTCCTACCTACGTGATCTTTCAAATTTATCAGCAGCAGGTTGTAGGGGCCTTCTATCAGCGATTTTCCTCCTTTGACTGCTTTTATGGCCGTGTCACGCCTACCCACCTCGATCTGACGATTATTGACAGCTTTAGTTCTACGGCCCATGCCTACGCTGTAGCAACTATGCCCGCGACTTCGGTCGTCGCTCAAAGGGCTAATACTCCGTTGCCGGTTCAGCCCGTTGGATATCACCGGGTACAGCAGATTCATGACGCTGACCTCCAGGTGCTCAATACCTGCTTAACTCACTACCCGCTCTAAAGCTGAGAAGCTGTCTAAGCTAAGCGTAACTAGGTGGCACCGGACACAGTCTGTTTCTGCCTCTGGGTATCGATAGTGATTGGCTCAAGGTCGTGGCCGACCACCTGAACGCCCCGGCAAAAAATTCCCAGCTTGGAACGGACCTCAAAGGCGGGGGCAGTGGCTCTACCCCACTCTGCTTCGGTATATATCTGCGAATGAATGCCTTGGGAAACGACCTTAACGGGAATCTTTCGAGTTTGAGAAATTAGGTAGTGGGTCGGTTTGAACGGCTGCATAGGTCAAAGGCGATTAGTTTCTCGATCAGCTTTGGCAGGGCGGCTGCCTGAGGCGAAAGCATTTTCCAAACAAACCACCCGACTTTTCTAGATCTTGTGGGGTAATGTAACAAAATTAGTTAAGATATGTAAATAATTCTCAGGGAAATTATTCTTCTGAAAAATATCCCTCCTGTCGCCGATGAAATTTTGGAGTCTGCCTTTTGATCAGCGAATTCACTGGAGGACTACGGTTCTCCCTACTGCTGCTAGCTCCATGAACTGTTTACATTATTTATAAGTCAAGCAACTATACATAGCTTCGGCCTTTGCAGTTTTTACTCACTCAGGTC
>PYEQ01000527.1 GCA_003017785.1 filamentous cyanobacterium CCP5
GCGGGTGAGCATCCAGCGTGGTTCTCCTTTGCTCCGCAACCTCGTAAGCTCTGCAAAGTCGCCATTGAAAACCATGAGCTAGCGTTATTAACCTGCGTGAGAAATACCTTTCATCCACCAACGGAACCCTACCTTTGGAGTCGCTGGTACGGTAGATTTGAAACCGATTCGTTGCTGATTTGACACAGCTTTGCAATATAGCATTTCTAACCTGAACTATATTCAACGAGTGCGAATTAAGCCGCATCAAAAGGAGAATTCTATGAATGTGATTCAAAAGAGTCTGGCTGGTATTAGCCTGGTGGCTTTGCTGGCCGGTTGTAGTGCCGATGTTGCCAACCAATCCCCTCAGGCTAAAAGTTCAGAAGCCACCACTGCCGAGGTTCACTCTGACAAAGCCAAGACCGCTGCAGACAAAAAAATGGACCGTGAACTGCTCTCTACCGTCGACATTAGGCTGGCAGATGGCAAAGTTGAGCTGTCTGAATCCCAGGTAAGCAGTGGACATCTAGAATTTAACGTCACCAATGACACGACTGAACCCCTACACATGGAGATTGTTAAAACAGATTTCGAGCCGACCAGAATTTCGGTGAAGGACGGCAAAGTTGACCGGGCGCAAACAGGTGTTGAAGTTCTTTCAGAATTGCGCACCGAGCCAATTAAGCCTGGGCATCAAGAAACCCTCCTGGAAACTCTAGAGCCGGGTGACTATACGATCGTTGTGACTTCCCCTGGTCAGGCAACCCCCGTCGCTTACTCTACGCTGACGATTCAACCACAATAGACGTTTGAAGAGTCTGACAAACACCTGAAACGAAATGCTTCGGGTGTTTTTCCACGCGCTTTTAGAGGTATGAATAAGGTTTAGAGCTAATGCCCTGCCTCGGATAGGTGTCTTGATATGGCCAGCACTGTAGCTAAATTAGCGATCGCCGCCCTTCCACTGATGATTCTGGTTGCCAGCGAAGGGAGTCAGGCGGCTAGCCCTAGCCTGCTTAGACAGACTGCAAGGGCAGATTCCAGCTTCTTGAACCATACTCTGGCTCAAACGGTTCCCGACCAGGCAGAACTGCAGCTCCAGAAAGCTGCTTTGCTCTATAACCAAGGGGATCTACGAGGGACCGCTACCCTGCTGGAGTCGGCGCTGGCGACTTTTTTAGAGGGTGATGACCCCAACCAAATTCAGCAGGCCGCCGCTTTTTTGGGGTCTATCTATGGAGAGCTAGGAGATAATGCGATCGCCGCTGACGATCTGGCGACAGCCCTCGACTACTATCAGCGGCAAGTCGGGGCTTTATCGGTCGGGTTTAATCGAATGGCGGAAGCGGAAGCGTTAATTCAAGCCGGTCGCACAGCGCTGCAGCGAGGCCAGCTTACTCTAGCCCAGAACTATCTCAACACAGCCCTCGAAATTGCCCAGGAAGTCAGCAATTCTATTTTGATCCGGCAGGCTGAAGATTTATTGAATCGAATGCAAGTTAGATTGACACAGCCTGGTCACAGCTTAGCCATGGCTGGTTTCTAGAGTCAGAGGACTATGATTCTTGGAGGTTAGATCGCCATGGTGTCAATCTCTGCTGGAGCCTTGCTGATGGTCCTAATGCTGTTGTCGAGCATAGGTGTCTTAGCCTGGCTGTTTCCGACCGATACGGTGGATACCCACAAAAAGAAACTGTAGGGTGGTTCAAGGCGATAATGGCGATAATAAAGATGTTCAACAGGCTATCCCGACCTTGAGAAAAATTGTGACCCTGCGAATGGGCTTAGTTCCCAGGGATGCCAATCCTAGACCGATGCCGTGGAGTTTCGTCTGAATTGGAACAGGGCTTGATTAATGGCTTCGGGATACTCAGCCATGACCAAATGACCGGCATTTTCTAGATGCAAATGCTGTCCCTGGGGAAAATGCTCGACCAGAGCTTCGCCCATGGCGGCGGTAAACATAGGGTCTTGACCACCGCTAATGATCAGAGCCGGAAAGTCTAGATGCCACCTGCCAGAGCGACGGCTAAAAAAGTTATAGCCCCAGAAAATCTGCAGCGCCTCATAGGCAGCCGGATGAACGGGAACTGGACTCTCAGTGGTGAACTGTTCCATGGTCGGGTGGTCATGGCGGCTGGAAGCTTGGGCCACCAACCGCTGAACCCACGGTAGCCGAAACAGGTGACGCCCGCCCCAGGCTAGACCCTGCATCAGCGGCACCTCCCACCAGGGGTCGAGGTCGTGGGTGCCCCCTGCCACCAGCACTAATCCAGCGACGGGATGGCGCTGACACCATTCCAGGGCAATGGGCACCCCGTAGCTGTGGGCAAACAGGATCGGCGATTGGATGTGAAAGTGGCGTAGCAGTCGGGTCAAGTCGCGGCAGTGGCGACCAATGGAATAGCGAGAGTAAGGGCTGGACTGACCGTGACCGGCCAAATCGTAGGCGATCGCCTCCCATCCCTGTTCTACGGCAAATTCGTACTGCGACCTGAGGTTAAACCGATTGCCCAATCCCCCATGGAGAAAGGCGATCGCAGGCTGGGTCCCAGAACAGTAGCAGACCTGGAGCCGGATTCCAGGCCTGATCTTCAGGGGGTGCCCCGTCAGTAAATCGGAGTCTGACACGTTCGAACCCAGCAAACCAGCGATCGAGCTGTGGACGTCTACTCAAGCCATACTGCCAGAGAATCTCTGGCAGCCGAGCCCCAGAGTCCATAATGTTGAAGGCCTATCGTAACCTCTGCGCCAGAGCCCCCAACGCTCTGGATAATCCTAGCTAGCCTGACAAGTTGTGCTGAGGTCGCGGCAAAATCTCCAAAAGCCCTCTCGCAAGGGCGGTTCAGCTCTATAGAATGCCCGCTGGTAGCTGCGATAGGCCTGCCACCAACGACCTAACCGATGCAGAGCCACGCCTCGAAATAACCAGGCCTGGGGGCTATGGGGATCTCGCCAGAGGACATAGTCGCAGCAGCCCAAAGCCTCCGTTAGACAGTTGAGGAGAATCAAGATTGAGGCTTTCTCCAGCCAAATACTCGGCTCTGAAAAACCCATGAATACCTGGGCCTGTTCAAGGCTGTCTAGGGCCTCTTCATAGCGATTCAAACAGGCCAGTACTTCCCCCCGGCAGTACCAGCTTTCACCGTTGTGGGGATCCAAGGCCAAAGCCCGTTCAATCTGGATCAGGGCTGCTTGATAGCGGCCCCTATTAAGCAGCCACCTGCCCGTAGCCCCCAAACCCATCGCCTCAGTCTGGGCGCCAAGGAGAGCTGTGGCTGCTTCGTTCTGAGCAACGGAGCTGGTGGGGTGAGAGCCAGTTGGAATGATGGCTCTGTCTCTGAGAATAGTTTCCATAGAGGGTCTCCTAGCAAGGATGCTTCAACGCCGATTGCGGACATTACCTTCTGATACTTGCGGCAAATCCCTTGAAGCAAGATTAATGACTTGTAGCTCCGTAGCTTACTGAGGAGACATGTCAATTCTGTGGCGCTGATATTTCGAAATCGCTGCTAGGGAAACGGAAAATCAAGCCGCCACTGAACTGCAACAGGAATGACACACTCAGTTCCTAATTTGATGCAAAACAATCTGAGGTTGACAATGGATCTAACAGTGCCGCAAAACCGCTATCGGCTCATGATCCCCCAACCGGTCTGGGGTGAGTTTTTTGAGCAGTTTACTGAAGATAACCGGGGCCGGTTAATTA
>PYEQ01000528.1 GCA_003017785.1 filamentous cyanobacterium CCP5
AGATGTGTATAAGAGACAGGCGCTCTGGTGCTGGTCTATGCTGGCTTTTCTGGCCTCTGGGGTGTCGTGGCGACGGATTTCTTTCAGTTCTTTCTGGCCCTGTTTGGGGCGGTGGTGGTGGCGATCGCGGCTGTCGCCTCCGTGGGGGGCATGGGCAGTCTGGTGACCCAGGTACAGGCCCAAACCGAAATTGATGTCCTCAGCTTCTTTCCCTTGACCCTGGGGGGCGACAGCGGCTGGCTGGCCTGGAGCGAAACGGCGGGCATCACCAGCAGCACCTTCCTGGGCTATGTGTTCATCCAGTGGTGGGCTTTTCGTCGCAGCGACGGGGGAGGGGAGTTTATCCAGCGGCTAGTGGCCACCAAGTCGGAAGCCGAGGCGGAGAAAGCCGCCTGGTTTTTTAACATCCTCCACTACGTGGTGCGCACCTGGCCCTGGGTGGTGGTGGCCCTGGTGGCGGTGGTGGTCTATCCCGACCTGGAAGACCCGGAGTTGGGCTATCCCCGGCTGATGCTGGATTTTTTGCCCCCGGCGGTGTTGGGATTGGTGGTGGCTTCTCTGGTGGCAGCCTTCATGAGCACGGTATCGACCCTGATCAACTGGGGGGCGTCCTACCTGACCAACGATCTCTATGGGCGGTTCATGCGACCGGAGGCGAACCAGGCGGAACTGGTACTGGCAGGGCGGATCGCCTCGGTGGTGGTGACCGGGCTGGGGGCGATCGCCGCCTTCTACGCCACGGATGTCGCCACGGTATTTCGGCTGGTGATCGCGATCGGCACCGGACCGGGACTAGTGCTGATTCTGCGGTGGTTCTGGTGGCGGATCAACGCGGCAGCAGAGCTGGCGGCGATGGTAGCAGGGCTGATGATTGGCTTTGTCACCAGCGTGGTACCGCTGCTGCAAATCCCTGACTTTGGTCTGCGGCTGCTGGTCACCTCCGGCCTGACGGCGGTGATCTGGATAGCGGTGATGGTGCTAACCCCACCGGAATCAGACGAAACCCTGGATCGGTTTTACCGCAAGGTGCGCCCCGGTGGTCCTGGCTGGTGGCGACAGCGCAGCCGTACCAGCTTGCCTCCGGCCCAGGCCCTAGACCACGATCTGAAACGGGTGCTGGCGGCTCTGCTACTGCTGTTTGGTCTGATGCTGGGCATCGGCGGCTTTTTGCTCTACCAGCCTCTGACCGGCTGGGTGTGGATCATCATCGCCGGTATCGGTGGATTCTGGCTGCGGAAGCTGGGCCGATTTATACCGGGAATGCCCCGCCCCGGCCTGGAGGATGAGGGCTACGACGAGGCCTAGCGGGTGTAGGATGGAAGTATCGCTTCACAAAGCTTTACCGAGTTCTCAGCATGTCCTTCTTTCGTTCCTACATTGCCCCCCTGCTGATCGTGCTGATTTTTGTGCTGGCCATGGTGGCCGTCAGCGCCCGAATTTTTCTCCCCAGCGACATGCTGGCCCCCGCTCCGGTGAGTCAGGTGCAGCTCGACGCAGATGGGTTGCCTCCGGCGGTGTCATCTCTGCTCCATGGTTCGGCTGATTTTGCCAGCTAGCCCTTGGGGGTGAGGCAATGAGGCGGTCAGGTGGTCAGGCGATGAACTAAAAACTTTACTCCGTATTCCCTAATCCCTATTCCCCATTCCCCATCTCCTCACCCCCTCTCCCGTGTCTCCTCTTCCCTCTGACTACCAGATTCGCCAGGGTTCTAGCCTCGATCGCGCTCAGCTAGTCAAGTTCATGGAGCGCACCTACCGAGAGATTTATCCCCAGCAGACAAGTCGCCATCTGGCCTACACGGTGGATGCTCACCTCAGCCCTGATACCCCCCTCTGGTGGGCTGAAACCCCCGCTCTGTCTGCCCCCATTGGCGGTCTCTGGCTGGGCAACGCTCTCGATCAGGTCAGCGGCCAGCGCCATGCCTATGTGCTGCTGCTCTATGTCGCCCCGGACTACCGCCGTCGCGGGATTGCCACCACCCTGCTGGAGGCAGCCCACCAATGGGCTCAGCAGCGGGGCGATCGCCAGATTAGCCTGCAGGTATTTCATGACAATCAGCCCGCCCTCAGCCTGTATCAAAAGCTTGGCTATCGGCCCAGCGTAGTCATGTTGTCTAAATCCCTAGGCAGCTCAAATCCCTGAAAAGCAACCGAATTAACGATCTAGGGCTCAATCTTGGTCTAACCTAGGGCCATCTGAACGTATTAGCCCTTAAATCAAGGATTTGATCATGAGCTTGTTTACAACCGACCGCGTCCTCGTGCCGATCGACTTCTCTGAAGAAGCGATCGCCGCCCTCTCTAAAACCCTAGAATCCATCGATGACCCGGGCCAGATTTATGCTCTGCACGTGCTGCCCCGCCTGGAAGCCACCGACCCCAGCGTAGTCTGGGAAACTATCAGCGACGAAAGCCGTGAGCAAAACGTCGAAAAAGCCTTTAAAGAACGATTTGGGGAAGACTTCTCATCCGTCAAGTTTGAAGTCAAATTTGGCGATCCCAGCTCCGAAATCATTGACTTTGCTAAGCAAAACGAGATTACCTTAATCGTCATTCCTTCCCATGGGCGTACTGGCCTAGGACGATTTTTCCTGGGTTCGGTGGCCGAGCGCGTGGTCCGCTTTGCCCACTGTCCGGTGCTGGTGCTGCGGCGCTAATCCCCTCAGACTCCCAAAAACAGAATCCCGATAACTAAGCCGACATGGAATTTGCCACCGTTTCCACCAAGCTCAAGCCGCTGCTGCTGCGCGTCTATCCCCAGGAAACCGTCGAAGGACTGATCAAGGACATTTTTGCTCTGATGCAAGACTGCCTCGACCCTTCTGCCGAAGAGAATCTGCGCAAATGGAACCATGACAACGTCCTGCTGATCACCTATGGAGACAGCATCGTTGAATCCGGACGACCTCCCCTTCAGGTCCTGGGAGATTTTCTGGAAACCTACCTGGACGGCGTAGTCACCGGGGTTCATATCCTGCCGTTCTTTCCCTTTAGCTCTGACGATGGCTTTGCCATTATTGACTACCTCCAGGTCAAACCCGATCTGGGCAGTTGGAAAGACGTGCAGCGAATCGCCGCCCGATTCAACCTGATGGTGGATTTGGTGATTAACCACGTTTCTAGCCAGCACCCCTGGTTCGAACAGTTTAAGCGGGGAGAAAAGCCAGGCTGCGACTACTTTATCGCGGTTGATCCGGAGATGAATTTAGCGGAAGTGGTGCGGCCCCGCAGTTCTCCCCTGCTAGCTGAAGTAGAGACCCGCTCGGGGACTCGCCATGTCTGGGCGACCTTTAGCCACGATCAGGTGGATGTCAACTTTGAAAATCCGGAGGTGCTACTGGAATACATCAAAATCGTACTGTTTTACGTGCAGCAGGGGGCTCGCTACATTCGCCTAGATGCGGTCGGCTTCCTGTGGAAGCGGCTTGGCAGCAGCTGCATTCACCTGCCAGAGACCCACGCCGTCGTGCGGCTGATTCGAGAAATTCTCCAGCTGCTGGACCCGGGCATTGCCCTGATTACCGAAACCAACGTTCCTAATCGAGAAAACCTCAGCTATTTCGGCAATCGCAACGAAGCCCACATGATCTATAACTTCAGCCTGCCGCCGCTGCTGCTGAATGCGCTGATTCAGGGC
>PYEQ01000030.1 GCA_003017785.1 filamentous cyanobacterium CCP5
GTCCCAAATCGGTGTAGAGCCGAGCCGTCTTAGGGTTGTAGTTCCCCGTGCCAATGTGCACATAGCGGCGAATGTGATTCCTCTCTTCCCGCACCACCAGCATGGTTTTGGTGTGGGTTTTGAGGCCCACCACGCCATAAACCACGTGCACCCCGGCATCTTCCAGCTGCTTGGCCCAGACAATATTATTCTCTTCGTCAAAGCGGGCCTTGAGCTCCACCAAGGCCACGACCTGTTTGCGATTTTCCGCTGCTCTAATCAAGGCTTTGACAATGGGGGAATCGCCAGATGTGCGATAGAGGGTGATTTTAATCGCGAGCACATCGGGATCGTGGGCAGCCTGGGAAATAAACTCTTCCACCGATTCTGGAAATGATTCGTAGGGATGGTGCATCATCACGTCCCCCTGGCGAAGCACCGCAAAAATGTCCGGGGCCTGTTCCGTGAGGCTGCCGCGATCGCCCGACTCCAGGTCGATGACGGGCTTTAACCGGGGAGGGGTCACAGCCTTCCAGGGCTGATCCTGGATCTCCGGCAGGGGCAGCGAGGCGAAAAAAAACAAATCCTCCAAATCTAGCAGCCCATCGACCTCATAGATTTCGCTATCGGAGACCTGCAGCTCCTGCTGAATGCCCTGCCGGAGATCCACGGGCATAGAACCCCTGATCTCTAATCGACAGACGGATCCCTCCAGCCGCCGCTTACTGATTTCTTGCTCGATCGCCAGCAGCAGGTCATCGCCTTCGTCCTCGCGCACCGTAAAGTCAGCATCCCGGGTGATCCGAAACACATGGCTGCCCTCGATCGCCATGCCCGGAAACAAATAGTCCAAATTTTCAGCCATGACCTGCTCTAGGGGCACCCCCAGCCACAGACAGGAACGTCCCTGATGGTGACAGAGGTCTTCAGGCAGCCCCACGAACCGGGGCAAACTGTTGGGCACCTTGATGCGCGCAAACTTTTCGATCCCCGTTTCCGGATCCCTGACCCGGACTGCCAGGTTCAAACTGAGGTTAGACATCCGGGGAAACGGATGGGCCGGATCCACGCTCAAGGGAGTGAGCACCGGGAAAATATGACGCTCGAAAAAGTCTTTCAGATAGCTCTGCTGCTGCCGGTTCAGCTGACCGTAGGCCAATAAGCAAACACCGTGATCCATCAGTGCTGGCCGCAGCTCATGCTCGAATAGCTGATGCTGCTGCAAAACCTTATCCGCCAGATGCTCGCGAATCGCCGCTAGCTGCTGTTTGGGGGTGAGGGCGTCGGGATTTTGGGGATGGGCATCCGCCTGGATCTGCTCCATGATGCCAGCGACCCGGACCATGAAGAATTCATCCAGGTTCGAACTAAAAATCGCCAAAAACTTGAGGCGCTCTAAGAGCGGCGTGCGCTCGTCAAAGGCTTCGTGGAGCACCCGGTCGTTGAAGCGCAGCCAGCTTAGCTCCCGGTTGAAATAATACTGGGGATCATCTAGGTCGATCGTGCGCTCTGCCAAGTCTGGGCCCGACATGGTGTTGACTCCTTAGGCTCTGAACTCTAGATTACCGAGTCATCTTCATGCTTTGGTTAAGGAAACGCAGCCGCTGCGGTGTTGATCAGAGCCAAGAATTATCAAGGTTTAGGGCGATCGCGATAAAGATCTTTACGTTGTTTCATTCGGTGATAATCTTTTAGGTGGCACTTTGGAACGTAAGACTCTCTTAAGAAAGCTGCCAGATTCGCTGAACACGAAATAGGCGTGAGCATGTCCACCACAGCAGAAAAAACAAACGTCGGTTACATCACCCAGGTTATTGGCCCGGTTATTGATGCCAAGTTTGCCAGTGGCGAACTCCCCAAGATCTATAACGCTTTGGTCGTTAAAGGCACCAACCCCGCCGGAAGAGAAATTTTAGTCACCTGCGAAGTGCAGCAGCTGCTAGGTGACGCTCAGGTGCGAGCGGTTGCCATGAGCTCCACCGATGGCATGGTGCGAGGCATGGAAGTAACCGACCTCGGCCGCCCCATCAGTGTTCCCGTTGGCACGCCCACCCTAGGCCGAATTTTTAACGTGCTCGGCGAACCGGTAGATGAGAAGGGGCCAGTCGATCAGGAGAATCTCTCTCCTATCCACCGCCAGTCTCCTAAGCTAACCGAGCTAGAGACTCAGCCTTCCGTATTTGAAACCGGCATTAAGGTAATTGACCTGCTAGCACCCTACCGTCGAGGCGGTAAAGTCGGCCTGTTTGGCGGTGCAGGGGTTGGTAAGACCGTGTTGATCCAAGAGCTGATCAACAACATCGCAAAGGAGCACGGCGGTGTCTCCGTGTTCGGCGGCGTGGGTGAGCGGACCCGCGAAGGCAACGACCTCTACAATGAATTTATTGAATCCGGAGTAATCGACGAAGAGAACCTCTCCCAGTCGAAAGTAGCCCTGGTCTACGGCCAGATGAACGAACCGCCCGGGGCCCGGATGCGAGTTGGGCTGTCGGCGCTGACCATGGCCGAGCACTTCCGCGATGTGAACAAGCAAGACGTGCTGCTGTTTATCGACAATATCTTCCGATTTGTGCAGGCGGGTTCTGAGGTATCAGCCCTGCTGGGTCGGATGCCTTCTGCTGTGGGCTATCAGCCTACCCTAGCCACCGAAATGGGCGATCTGCAGGAGCGAATCACCTCCACCAATGAAGGTTCGATTACCTCCATTCAGGCGGTGTACGTACCGGCGGACGACCTCACCGACCCCGCTCCGGCTACCACCTTCGCCCACCTAGACGCCACCACGGTGCTCTCGAGAAACCTGGCTTCCAAGGGGATCTATCCGGCGGTTGACCCGCTTGATTCTACTTCCACCATGCTGCAGCCTAGCGTTGTGGGCGAAGAGCACTACGCCACTGCCCGCGCCGTGCAGTCCACTCTGCAGCGCTACAAAGAGCTCCAGGACATCATCGCCATTCTCGGACTTGACGAACTTTCCGAGGATGACCGACTGACGGTGGCTCGCGCCCGCAAGATTGAGCGCTTCCTGTCCCAGCCTTTCTTCGTGGCTGAGGTCTTCACTGGCTTGGCAGGTAAGTACGTTTCTCTAGAAGAAACCATCAAGGGCTTCAACATGATTCTCTCTGGCGAACTAGACGACATCCCTGAGCAGGCCTTCTATCTGAAGGGCGGCATCAGCGATGTGATGGAAGCTGCCGAGAAGATGAAGTCTGAGAGCTAAGGCGCTGGGGGGCTCCAGCAGCTCCCCTCACCCTTGCCGATTGGTTCAATCGTTTATTTTCATTCAGATCTATGGCATTAACCGTGCGTGTAATTGCCCCAGATAAAACCGTCTGGGATGATGCAGCCGAGGAAATCGTACTGCCCACTACCACCGGACAGCTGGGCATTTTAAGCGGCCATGCGCCTTTGCTGACAGCCCTCGATACCGGTGTCATGAGAGTCCGGGCTGACAAAGAGTGGACCGCGATCGCCCTCCTAGGCGGTTTCGCCGAGGTAGAGAACGATGAGGTAATCATTCTGGTCAACGGCGCAGAACGGGGCACCGACATCGATGTGGAAGCCGCTAAACAGGCTTTGCAAGAAGCCCAGACTCGTGTAGGCCAGGTTTCTGCTGATGATCGCCAGGCAAACATGCAGGCCCAGCAGGCCCTCAAGCGAGCTAAGGCAAAATTGCAGGCTGCTGGCGGCGTTTCCTAACCATTCAAAAACCAAAAGCATCCCTGACCGGGATGCTTTTGGTTTTTAGGTCGCTTTTAACGGACAGACATCACGAACTACCGGTAAACGCAACCTCTGGAAACTTAGCCTGGGCCTCTGAAAGGGATTTGCCTTTGCCCTCTTCCTGCCAGTAATTAATCAGCTCCGTAGCCTTGTTGAGCAAATCAATTCGCTCCGTTTCTTCAATCCAGGGTTTGCCCTCAAGTTCATTTTTAATCTGCTCCCAGGCATCATTACGGGGCCAGAAAAAATACGACGTTAGGGGGCTAGTTCCCTTACCCACTACTTGGTCAACGGCTATGGCGACATCTTTTTCGAGCCAAAGCACCTTTAGAACAAATCTTGACAAGAAGACCTCCGCTGCGACCTAAACTTTAACACTACAGTCCTTTATCTTACGCTACTAGCCTAGATTAGGCTAATCCCCATGACCTGTATTGCTGTATTCGATATTGATGGAGTCCTTCGAGATGTCAGTGGCTCCTACAGGCGGGCCATTGCAGACACAGTCGAAGCATACACCGATGGCCAATACCGTCCACAACCAGACGATATCGATACCCTCAAACGGGAAGGCTGCTGGAACAATGACTGGGAGGCTTCTAAAGAGCTGATTCTGCGGTACTTCGAAGGTCAGGGGGGCGATCGCCAGCAAATGGACATAGACTTTGATGCCCTAGTCAAGTTTTTTCAGGACCGCTATCGGGGTGGGGATCCTCTTCAGCCAGACCTGTGGCAGGGATATATCACCCGAGAGCCCCTGCTAGTCAGCGCCAGCTACTTCGCAGCCCTCAGCCAGGCCCAGGTCGGGTGGGGATTTTTCAGCGGAGCTACCCGCAGTTCAGCCCTTTACGTTTTACAACGGCGCCTAGGGCTCAACGATCCGCCCTTAATCGCCATGGAAGATGCCCCCGGTAAGCCAGACCCTACCGGGCTGCTAGCGATCGCCAATACCCTGTCAGTGGCCCATCAACACCCTACCGCCGCCGTCGTCTACGTCGGCGACACCGTGGCCGACATGCACACCGCCCTGGCGGCTAGCCGCCAGGATTCCCCACGGACCTACATCGGCGTTGGCATCCTCCCTCCCCACGTGAGGCAACGGGGGCCTGCCTATACCGCAGACTACAGGAATAGCCTGCACCAAGCCGGAGCCGCGCTCGTATTGAATCAGGTCACCGATCTGACACCTGAGCAGCTCAACCAAATCACTCAAGCTACCTGAGTAGAAGCTGCCACAGGGGCAATTGCTCCACTGTCACCCCTTGCCTCAGCTGGAGTCTCCACCCCTATCCCCTATTGTCCTGGCCCGATTGTCACACCACACCTAACCAGGCTTGGGGTTTCGGCCATTGGCCAGGGAAACCTGGGAAAGCGGTCTAAATGGGTCTATCTATCACCATTGGCGATTATCGCCAGCTCCTTGGCAATTCTCCGTGGACTATACCAGCACAACCTCAGTTCAGGAGCCATCAACCTGATAGCCGCTAAACAGCAAAGCTGAAATCTGTATTGCCAACTCCATGTCGAAGCCCTCACCTCTGCACGTATTGCTATTAGAAGATGAGCCGGCTTTTACCGAGCTGGTAGAAGAATATTTGTTGGTCAAGGTAGCCCGACCCTGGCGGGTGCTTCGAGCCACTCGACTGTGCGAAGCCCTAACCTATCTGCGGCAGCAGCCAATCGATGTAATTCTTTCAGATCTGCACGTTCCTGACGCCCAAGGATTGGAGACCCTGATGGCCCTCCGCAAAGCCGCCAGCGGCTTACCGGTCGTCGTGCTCACCGAGATAGACGATCCGAACCTGGGCATTGAGGCCCTGAGGAAAGGGGCTCAGGACTACCTTGGTAAACACGAAATCACCCCTGCACTATTGGAGCGATCGCTCTGCTACGCGATCGAACGAGTCCGCAATCAGGCTTTACTCCAGCAAAATGAGCACCGTCTGGCCCAGCTGGTCAAAGCCCGTACCACCCAGCTCCAGAGAGAAGCTCGCCGCCGCCAGGTTCTTTTTGATGCTTCCCTAGACGGGATTGTCGTCCTCAACCAGCAGGGCAGGGTGGTTGAGGCCAATCCTCGGTTTGCCAGTGCCCTTGGCTACTCTTTGGCGGAAATCTCCCAGCTCCATATCTCAGACTGGATTGCCGATGTCTCCCTGGCCGACCTAGAGGGTATGGTCAGCAATCTCTGCCGTGAGAAAACCGAATGCACCCGCGAAGTCCGCCACTGTCGCCGTGATGGTTCGCTCTACTACGCTGAACTCAACATTACAGTCGTTGACTGGGAGCAGACACCGCTGCTGTTGTTTCTCTGTCGCGACATCAGTGAGCGGAAGCAGGCCGAAGCAGACTTACGAGCCAGCGAGCAAAAACACCGAGCCCTCCTAGCCGCCCTGCCTGATTTGGTCATGCACATTGACGGTGACGGCAACTACCTAGATTTCTTTCCCCCTAAGACCTTCAACCTATTTCGCACAGCCACTCCTAACCACAGCCACGTACTCGATGGCAACCTGCCTGCGCCCCTGGCGGAACAGAGGATGCAGGCCATTCAGCAGGCATTACAAACCGGAAACCTGCAGCGTTATGAACAGCAAATCACCATTGACGGACAGCTGTTGGACGAAGAGGTGCGAATCAATCCGCTGGGGGAAAATGAGGTAATCGCAATTATCCGCGACATCACGGATCGGAAGCAGGCAGAACTTGCCTTAGCCCAAAGCGAAGCTACTAACCGCGCCATCGTTGCGGCCATGCCTGATCTGCTGATTCAGATGCACCGAGACGGAAACCATAGTCGGCTCCTGACGAGCCCTAGCGCGGCTACCGCTTCATCCGATGTCAAAACCGGTGTCGGCCGCTTTCTAGAGGTATTGCCCACCGACCTCGCCGAGCAAAGACTGCACTATACCCATCAGGCCCTAGCCAGTGGGCAACTGCAAGTGTACGAGCAAACCTTTGAAATCCATGGTCAACGGCGAGATGAAGAGGTCCGTATCACTCCCTTAAATCAGAATGAGGTGCTGGTCATCGTTCGGGATATTTGCGATCGCAAACAGGCCGAACGGGAACTCCACCAGCTCAATCAACAGCTCGAAGCCCGGATTAATCAGCGCACCGCCGCCCTTCAGGCCAGCGAAAGCCGTCTGCGTAGCATCTTTGACCAAAGTCCGGTGGGGATTGCGATTACCGATCTCAACGGACAGATTAACCAGGTCAATCCCAGCCTGATCACAATGCTGGGAACGCCTGGTTCTGAACTTCTACACCGCTCCATCTATCCGCTACTCAACCTCAGCCAGCATCAGGATCAGCCCATCTTTGATGCTTTGTTTGAGGGCACTCTGGCCATCTCATCCTTTGAGCAACTGGTGATTACCCCCGGTGGCGACTCGATCTGGGTCAAAGTCATTAGCGCTCGCCTATTTGACGGTTGGGGCCACCCCTCGGGACTTGTCCATCTGATCGACGACATCACTCCCGAGCGGAAAGCCAAGGTCGCTCTCGAAGAAATCACTCACCTTCAGCGGGCCATTCTCAACAGCACCGACTACGCCATTATTTCCACCAATACCCAAGGCCAAATCCAAACCTTTAATGCCGGAGCTGAACGCCTACTAGGCTACTCGGCTGAAGAAGTCATTGGCCAAAGCACCCCGGTTCTGTTTCATGAGCTGAGCGAACTGATAGCCCAGGCCAACACCCTCGCAGCCGAACTGGCTCGAGGCTTCGAACCCGGTTTCGAAGCTCTGGTCTACCTGGCCCGATCCCGCCCCGTTTACGAGCGTGAATGGACCTACGTCACCAAACAGGGTGATCGCCGACCGATAGTTTTATCGATTTCAGCTCTCCGAGATAGCGATCGCAATCTGACCGGTTACCTCGCCATCGCCAAAGACATTACGTCCCAAAAGCGCGCCGAACAGGAAGCTCAAGAGCTGCGGGAGCGCCTCGAATTTGCTCTGACCTCTAGTGCTGCGGTGATTTTCACCCGGGAAACCACTGGTCGCTTTAAGCCAACCTTCGTCGGCGATAATGTCAGGGCGTTTACAGGCTACTCAGCCGCCGAAATGGTCCAAAATGCAGATCTGTGGATGCAGCTTTACCACCCAGAGGATCAGGCGCAGGTGCTGCAGCAGTTGGCCTGGGCTGTTAACCACGGGGAAGCTACCTACGAGTATCGCTATCGCCATCAGGACGGTTCTTATCGCTGGATGCGGGAAGAGGCTCGCCGGGTTAGAAACGCCCGCCATCAGCTCGAGCTCGTCGGCTACTTTGTGGATGTGTCCCAGCAAAAAGCCGCTGAATCTGCACTACGCCAAAGCGAAGCCCGCTACCGCGCTGTGGTTGAAGACCAGACCGAACTGATCTGCCGCTTCCTCAGCGACGGGACGATTACCTTCGTCAATCAAGCCTGTTGCGACTATTTCCAAATCGCCTCAGCTCAGCTGATGGGGCAAAACTACTGGCAGTGGCTCAGGGCAGAAGCATGCTTTCCGCTCCAGAGCCAGTTAGTCGGGCTAACTCAGGAGAATCCAGTCATGAGCTTCGAGCATCAGACCAACACCCCCAACGGCGGACCTTGCTGGCAGTTTTGGACCAATCGAGCCATTTTTGACTTCAAAGGTCAGCTAGTTGAGTACCAGGCCGTTGGCCGAGACATTAGCGATCGCAAGCGAGCCGAAGCCGAACTACGAACCACCAATGAACATCTAACCCTAGTCAACTCTGAACTCCATCGAGCAACCCGGCTCAAAGACGAATTTCTAGCCAGCATCAGCCATGAGCTTCGCACCCCCCTCAACGCAATTCTCGGCATGACTGAAGGGTTAACCGCATCGGTCTTCGGCGATATCAATGCCCGTCAGCAAACCGCCCTCGACACCATTGACCGCAGTGGTCGGCATCTACTCGCCTTGATTAATGACATTCTCGACCTCTCAAAGGTCGAAGCCGGAAAGCTCGAGCTGCAGAAAAGCCCAGTTGATATCCCCCTGTTGTGCGAATCGAGCCTAACCTTTGTCAAACAGCAAGCCCAGAAAAAGCACATTCATCTCAGCTTAAAACTGCCGGGTCAGCTCCCGACTATTGACGTGGATCAGCGGCGGATCCAACAGGTTCTGCTGAATTTACTCACCAACGCCGTGAAGTTCACCCCGGAAGGCGGTAGAGTTCGCCTAGTAGTCAGCGCCGATTCCCAGCCTAAACCTCAGCTTGTTCTTGCCATCATTGATACGGGAATTGGCATCGCGAGCGAACATTTGCCCAAACTGTTTAAGCCGTTTGTGCAAATCGACAATCGTCTGAATCGCTCCCATAGCGGTACCGGACTCGGATTGGCACTGGTGCGGCGGCTCGTAGAACTCCATGGAGGCACCGTATCAGTGGATAGCACGGTAGGAAAAGGTAGCTGCTTCACAATCAAGCTACCCTATCCAGGTTTTCAGTCAGCACCTACCAGCCAGCAGCCCACCCACTGCCAGCTGTTTATGCCCCGGTCGATACCAAAACCGCCGTCGCTCGAGGGGCGCCCCAATCCCGTATCAAGTCAACCATCAGCCCTTCCCCCCCTTGCTCCGCTGGTGCTGCTAGCCGAGGACAATGAGGCCAGCGCCGCCAGCATGATGGGCTATCTCAGCAGTCGAGGGTACCGAGTTGCCCACAGGAGAAGTGGACGTGAAGCGATCGAACTAGCCATCCTCACCCCCCCCAACATTATCTTGATTGATATTCAAATGCCTGATTTAAACGGGATTGAAGCCACTCGACGAATTCGGGCCCATCCGGATCTGTGCCAAGTTCCGATTATTGCCTTGACGACCTTGGCCATGGCGCATGATCAAGAATCCTACCTAGCAGCTGGGGTGAATGCCTACTTGAGCAAACCGGTTCAGCTGAAATACCTGGTAGCCAATATCCAGTCTTTACTGAATCGAAGCTAAGCCTTACTGCCACTGGGATTCAATCAACTACTCCTACCGGATATTTAATATCAACACGTTCAAACCTAGAGCCTTCTATGCCGTTATCTATTCTGGTTGTTGATGATAATCCTGACAATTTCGACACCATCGAAACACTACTCGCAGGGCAAACCTACCAGCTCCATTACGCCCCTGGAGGGGCCCAAGCCCTAGCCTATGTGGAAGCATTTAAGCCGGTGCTGATTTTGCTAGATGTGATGATGCCAAACATTGACGGGCTAGAGGTGTGTCGGCAAATCAAGGCCAAACCAGAATGGCGCAACATCCCCATCATTATGGTTACAGCCTTGACCGCTAAAGAAGATTTAGCCCGCTGCCTTCACGCGGGGGCGGATGACTTTATTAGTAAGCCGGTCAATCCGATCGAATTACGCGCTAGGGTGCACTCCATGTTGCGCATCTATGAGCAGCACAGTCAGATCCAACAGTTGAATCAATCATTGGAGGCCCAAATCTTGCAGCGGACTGCCCGCATTCAGCAGCTCGTTGATTTTGATGAGCTCACTCAGATGCCAAATCGACGGCGACTGCTGCAAAAAATAGCCGCTCTGCTACGGGCAGTGGCTAATCCATCAAAATCCTACGCTAAATGTGCTCTGATTTATCTAGATTGCGATCAGTTTCAGCTGATCAATGATTCCTTAGGCCATGAAGTGGGCAATCAGGTGCTAGTTGGGTTCGCCGAACGGCTGTCTACTCTGCTGACCGCTCCGGACATGCTGTTAGCAAGAGTCGGGGAGGACGAGTTTTGCCTGCTACTGCCAGCGATCGCCACTGAACAGGAAGTCCACCAATATATTGAAAAAATCACCCACCTTTTAGAAAGTCCGTTTTTAGTGCGGGGCTATGAGGTGTTTGTCACCGCCAGTATGGGGATTGCCTTTGGTGTCAACGCCCATCAGCCTGCCGTTGAGCTCTTACAAAATGCAGACACCGCCCTCTACACAGCAAAAAAACAAGGCCGCAGTCAAATCGAGGTTTTCGATCAAGCACTCCACCAGCAGGCCCTCACTCGCCTCCAGCTAGAAAATGACCTGCGGCGAGCCCTCAGTAATGATGAATTTATAGTTTTCTATCAGCCCATCTATAGACTACAAGATCGAAAACTAGTCGGCTTTGAGGCGTTAGTGCGGTGGCAACATCCTACTAAGGGAATAATTCCGCCGTCTGTCTTCATCCCCTGTATTGAGCAAACGGGTTTAATCATTCCCGTTGGCAAATTAGTGTTACGCAAAGCCTGTGAACAGCTTAAGCACTGGCAGCAGAGGAGTCATGACTTGCTCATCATGCACGTCAACCTGTCTGTCAGACAGTTTTCTCATCCTTATCTGCTAGACGATATTGAAACCGTTCTTCAAGATACAGAGATTAACCCAACTAGCCTCAAACTAGAAATTACCGAAAGCGCACTCTTAGAAAAACCAGCCAGCGCGGTCGACCTTCTTCTGCAGCTACGACAGTTAAAGGTTCAGATTAGTATCGACGATTTTGGCACTGGCTACTCTTCCTTAAGCTATCTAAACCACCTACCGGTTGATACCATAAAGATTGATCGTTCATTCATACACAATGTTGAGACAAATCCAGAAATCGTCAGCGCGATTGTCACCCTAGGCCATGCCGTACACACATCGATTGTTGCAGAGGGTATCGAAACAGAGCAGCAGGCATTATATTTACAAGCCCTTGGCTGTGAGTATGGCCAAGGTTACTGGCTGGGTCGGCCAGCGGCTGCCAATTTCTTTTTCCAGCCGCAAGAGCTAGAAGTATCTTAGAGTATCTTTTCACTTATCATCTTCAGTCGTTATTTCGCGCTAGAGGAGAATCATTAACAAGCTTCTCTTGACCCATTTTAGGAGCAGAAATGGATGGCAAGCGAATCTACCTCTTGGTGATCTTGCTCTCAACAAAAAGAATGACTGGAACGTCTTTAAAGAACTGTTAGAAACCTGCTAAAACGTACAAAAACAGAGGGCCAATATTGGCTCCCCTGTGGGATTGATATTGTATTGGCCCGGGCAGGTTAGGACATAGATATTGCCTAGAAGACAATGATGACTGGGGCATTGCCCGGCACCCGTTAGATACTGTCTGCTTGGCGGCGGCGTAGACGGTTAAGTCCATAGAAACCCACCATGAGTCCTAAGACTATCGAGGGCTCAGGGACGTCAGTAGGCGTACCCTCTTGAATACCTCGGACGGCGAAAACGACATCGTTGAAGTCGCGGTCAGAACCACCAGACTTTTTGGGGCCAAACAAATCTTCATACCCTAGAACAACGTAGTTCACTTGCTCTACCTGATCAAAGTAGTTAACGGCAATCAGGTGTTCGAGCCCATCAGGATTGTTAGCCGCTTTAGAGCCGTAAACCTTGCCACTTTGGGTATTAAAGCCATTAGCTTTGATCATAAATCTAGTTGGGTTTCGCCGGAAAACGCCCCAAGGGACTGACCCTCTCCAAGGGATAAGGGACCATCCTGGTTGGGCAAAATGCTATCGGGAGATGAAACATCCTCGAAAATCATCTGCTTGGGACCATCATTGGCCGAGAACAGTAGCTGATTGCGATCGCCCGCACCTTCGTTAATAAAGAACACATCAACAGGATCCACTCCGTTCCAGAAGAGCCCCTCAGGGTTCAGCAGAGTCAAGCCTGAATCTTGCAAAGCTTCTCGTTCTTTATTCACCAAGCTATTGAAGGTTTCTTATAGATCACTCCGTAGGGATAGGGCATGGGCGGGCTGGGTGCCGACTAAGCCTACGGAGGTGGCGGCAATCAGTGAGAGTGCAATAAACGGAGGTTGCATAAAGCCTCCTATGATGGGTTAGGCTGACGGCGTTCTAACTACTAGTCGATTGGCCAATCGACCTTCAAAAAGCAACGCCTATCTATAAACGCCACGGGTGGTAGCATCTCATACACGACTTTACGGAAATCCACAGGGTCATAGCCTGAATAGACCTACGTCAATCCGGAGACGGTTAAAGGCCCAAAGATGCCCATTTGATCACCGTTTATCGCCAGTTATCGGCAGCAAGTTCAGGAGATATTGTGGGCTCACCCCGCACAAGAAAACGATTTGGCCAGCACTGGTTGCGCAGTGAATCTGTGCTTCAGAAAATCTTGTCAGCGGCCAACATTGGATTCGGCGATCGCATTTTAGAAATTGGCCCTGGTGCAGGGGCCCTAACCGCTGCTCTGGTGAGTTCTGAGGCAACGGTTGTGGCCGTAGAAATTGATCGAGATCTGTGCCGTCAGCTGAGCGATCGCTTTGGATCGGCTCCCAATTTCTATCTAGTGGAGGGTGACTTTTTGGAGCTGGATCTACCAGCAGCCCTCAGCCAACAGGCCAAATCCTATGACCACCCACTACCAAACAAAGTAGTGGCGAATATCCCCTATTACATTACTGGGCCCATTCTTGAACACCTGCTGGGAAACCTGTCAGCACCAAACCCCTGTCCCTACGAGTCCATAGTGCTGCTAGTGCAGCGGGAGGTGGCCGAGCGAATCTATGCCCGCCCTGGCTCTCGAACCTTCGGAGCCCTGTCTGTACGGTTACAGTATTTGGCTGAATGCGAGCTGGTTTGTTCGGTGCCAGCCAAGGCTTTTCAACCACCGCCCAAGGTAGAGTCAGCAGTGGTGAAGCTCACTCCTCGGCCGTTGGCGACCCCGGCGCAGGATCCGTTATTTCTTGAGCAGCTGGTGAAGCAGGGGTTTGCCAGCAAACGAAAAATGCTGCGCAACAACTTGAAAGACACCCTTGATCGCGATCGCCTCACCGCTACGATGACCGGCCTAGACATTTCTCCCGAGGCCCGGGCCGAAGACCTAGGGGTTGCCCAATGGGTGGCTCTGGCCAATCAGCTGGTTTTGGAGCAAGGAGAGTCAGGGTGTAAATAAAGGTTGGGGTTTGAAGCCGCTGGCTCCGTCTGGGGCGTTTTTGCCGCACAATAGGCGGCATAGGTATCCCATCGCTCCCTCGACACCTCACCACTGATGCGTCTTTATTCCTTGCTGGCCGCTGCGAAGATCAATCTTTATTTAGAGATTATTGGCAGTCGCCCAGACGGGTTTCACGAGCTGGTAATGGTGATGCAAAGCGTTGATCTCTGCGATCGGATCACGGTGCGCAGCATCGGCAGCGAAGAAATTCGGCTGCGTTGCGACCAGCCAGATTTACCTACGGATGAGCGGAATTTAGCCCAACAGGCAGCCCAGCTGATGGTGCAGAAATATCCCGAGGGCATGGCCCGCTGGGGCGGAGCGGAAATCACTTTAGAGAAGCGTATTCCTGTGGGGGCTGGCCTCGCCGGAGGCTCTGCAGATGCGGCAGCCACCCTATCAGGGTTAAATCTGCTGTGGGAACTCGGCCTGACCCAGGGGGAACTCCAGGTACTCGGGGCCGAACTGGGATCTGATGTGCCATTTGCCATCGTGGGCGGCTGTGCAATCGCCACCGGCCGAGGCGAACGCCTGGATTCGTTAGTCAGTCTCGACGGGCTCTACGCCGTGCTGGCTAAGTACCAAAACCTGTCGGTTTCCACTCCCTGGGCCTACCAAACCTATCGAGAAGCATTTGGCAATACCTACCTCAACGATGCCGCCAGGATAGAGGCCCGCCGCCATCAGGTCCATGCTGGCGAGATGGTGGCGGCCATTAGTCACCATGACGGCCCAGCCATGGCTCAATTCCTCCACAATGATTTAGAGAAAGTCGTGCTGCCCGCCTATCCCCAAGTGGCAGAGCTGAAGCAGCGGATGGCAGCGGCAGGAGGGTTAGGCACCCTGATGTCCGGTTCAGGACCTACCCTATTTACGCTGACGACTTCCCAAGCGGAAGCAGAAACCATTGCCACTCAGGTGCGATCGCAGATCACCGACCCAAATCTGGGTCTATGGATAACCCGCTTCGCTTCCACCGGCATTCGCTTAAATCCCGAGAGATAATGGGCCAATATGGTCCATAGGCAATCTTAGATCGGTCTCTTTAAAGTAATGTCCTCTAGGACCTATCGCCACGGCAATACCCGTTTCCCCCAAATCCATGAGCCATTCCCCTCCTCCCGAGTCCTCAAGGCCCAATCTGAGCGTGGCAGCCACTCCCGGCAAAATTGGCCGCTGCTTTTTTGGCGCCGTCTTCGCTGGTGGTCTAGGGGTGCTGATGTACCGCATGACCATGGCCATTGCCGCGACTTTTGCGCATAAGCCGGTCACCTCTGACAATGTCACGGTAATCAACATCTCGGCAGCGGTGCGCACTCTGGTGGTTGGGATTGTGGCATTGGGAGCAGGAATATTTGCGATCGCTGCCCTGGGGCTTTTACTACTGGGCATCCAGCTCATATTCATCCGCCTAACCCAGCAGCAGACCTCCAGAGATCAGGCATGAGGGGGCGAGGATAATGAGGCGATGAGGGATTTTGTCGTTAGCTAAGCCACTCCAGAGAAGTAAGCCTCCTCGTCGGCGAAGCCGCTCCGAAGAAGCTAGGGCCTGGCGAACAGACAATCAACATATGCCTCACCTCCCCCCTCTCCCTTCCTCCTCATCTCCCCACATCCACCGAGCCACGTCACAATAAAAGCGCATTGCTATGGACAAAGGCGCTATGACCGTCGGCATTTGGGTATTAGGCAATCAGCTGTGGCAGGGGCAATCGGCCTTGACCAGTCGGTCTGAACAAAAAGCCAGTACGCCAGTGATTTTGGTTGAATCCCTGGGCCACGTGCAGGAGCATGCCTACCACAAACAAAAACTGGTGCTGGTGTGGTCAGCAATGCGCCATTTTGCGGCTGAGCTCAAGGAGGCGGGCTGGCCAGTCACCTACCGGCAGGGACAGGATTTTGAACCGCTGTTGCAGCACTGGGTCAACGTAAACAACATCAGCGAAGTCCTGCTGATGGCTCCCATAGATCGGCCCTTTCGCCGCATGGTGGACAAATTCAAGTTGGGCTGTAAGCTAACTATCCTGCCAGACAACCACTTTCTATGGAGCGAAGAGGATTTCAAAGCCTGGGCCGATTCCCGTAAGAGCCTGCTACTGGAAAGCTTTTACCGGGAAGGGAGAAAGCGCTATAGCGTGCTGATGGCAGGCAAGGATCCGGTGGGAGGAGAATGGAATTTTGATAAGCAAAACCGCAAGCCCCCCAAAGGGGACATCCACCCGCCTGAGCCCTGCTGGTTTGAGCCCGACGAGCTCACCCAGGCGGCGATCGCCGAAGTCACCCAGGCGGACTATCCCACCTTTGGACAGGCGGAGCCCTTTGGCTGGGCCGTCACCCGAGATCAGGCCCTACAGGTGCTCAACGCGTTTATCACAGAGCGCCTGATCACCTTCGGTCCCTATCAGGATGCCATGGTCACCGGGGAAGATACCCTGTGGCACGCGCTGCTGTCCCCCTACCTCAATATGGGTCTCCTTCATCCCCTAGAGGTGATTGAGGCAGTCGAGCAGGCCTATTACGAGCATCAACTACCCATCAACAGCGTCGAAGGCTTCATTCGCCAGGTGCTGGGCTGGCGAGAATACATGCGCGGCCTCTACAGCTACGTCGATCAAGACTATCCCCAGGGGAATTATTT
>PYEQ01000529.1 GCA_003017785.1 filamentous cyanobacterium CCP5
AATAACCTCTGAGTCGGCCAGAATATGCCCTGGCCGGATTCACGTCAGAGTCGAGTTTGGCCAGACCTTTCGCGACGAGGTCCAGAATTAAACACTGTCGGCTCAAAAAAAGCGGACGTGGTACCCACGTCCGCTGGAATGGAGTTTATGAGGAGATTACGACTACAGTCCAAGCTGAATTAGGCGACCTGAGTGATAGCTGCCTAGCTGTCCATGGGAGAGTTGCAGGCTCTCAAGCACAGATAGTAATGGCAAACCATTAACTCAAGTCAATTAGCATCAGCAAGTTGATATAGCCATATCTATGATGGTATTTCAGCAGAAAAATCCATAACTGGCAACCCCGATGGGATACATTTCGCGACAAAAAGCAATGTTTCGTCTGAAAATGTAAGGGATTGGCCTGCGCCAAATCACAGGTTTACTGTGGCCTTCATTAACTTTGAGGCGGTCAACACCGGTTAGGGTCAGGCTCGATGTCTACAGCAGTCGAAAGATAAACGGGTAGCGAAAGACCTGATCCGGGTTCCGTAAACTGTTCAAGATCGCCAGGATGGGCATCACTAGCTGCACAATCCAGAGAATGCCAAGCAGCGGCCAGCCGATCAGAACCCAGGTCAAGATGCCGAAGATGACGGTGTAGAGCCAAACGTTCAGATGGAAGTTTAAAGACTCTAAGGCGTTGTCCTTAACCACGGGATCGTCTGAAATAAACCAAATCCCTAAGGGAAGGCCGGCACTCAGGACAAAGGTGCTGAAGAAAATCGAGCCATGACTCAGGGCCTCAAGCAGCTTGCGCTTGTCACTATCGTGGGTGGTTTGCATGGGTGTCTCCTTGATAAATAGAGTTTGCCTGTCTAAGCCTTCTTCGAGTCCAGAAGTAGAGTTTTGTCTCGGGAAAATTACGAGTCTCGATCTGGACTGGGTATGGATGTCATCCTATTCCTGGGACTGCATCTCAGCAGTCCGAACCGAAAGGGTTTGGGTGCTGTCACCGCGCTGAATCCTGACCCGTAGGACCTGATTGATGCGGCTATTTTCCACCTTTAGCTGTAGCTGGTCAGCGGAGGTTACTGGCTGTCCATCGATCGCTAAAATCACATCTCCCCGGCGCAATCCGCCAGCGGCGGCTGGGGTGTCAGGCATGACTCGAATGACCAGCACCCCTTCCACTTCTGGCAGCATGATCCCTGCGTTCGGATCCTGGTTGTTCCGTCGGGCCATGTCCGGAGTCAGGGTGGCGATTTGAACGCCCAGATAGGGATGGGCGATGGATTCTCCCCGTACCAGGCGATCTTTTAGCTCTTTGGCCTTATTGATTGGAATGGCAAAGCCAATCCCCATGGCATCCGCTCGAATGGCGGTGTTAATCCCAATTACTTCCCCCTGCTGGTTCGTTAAAGGCCCACCCGAGTTGCCAGGGTTAATGGCCGCATCGGTCTGAATGAACTCCAGGCGCTTGCCGGGAATGCCCACCGAGGCGCTGGAGCGCTTCAGGGTGCTGATGATCCCCAGGGTGACTGTGTTATCGAGTCCGAGGGGATTGCCAACGGCGATCGCCCAATCTCCCACCTCGATCTGGTCAGAATTCCCCAGGGCCGCAACGGGCAGGGCTTCGCCACTGGGCTCGACCTTGACGACGGCCAGATCCGTAACCGTGTCGGCCCCTTCTACTGTGCCTTCAAAGCTGCGGCCATCCTTCAGGGTAACGACCACGCGATCGGCCCCGTTCACCACGTGGGCGTTGGTCAGAATATTGCCCGCAGTATCGATAATGAAGCCCGAACCCTGGCCCCTGAGCAGTTCTTCCCGGGGCCCTTCTGGAAACGCCTCTGGGCCGAAAAACCCGCGGAAGAATGGGTCGTCAAAGAACGGATTTTGCTGATTGCGGGTTACTGTTTTCTCGGTGTCGATCCGCACAACGGCGGGGCCGACCCGGCGTACAGCCGCGGCCACAAACCTTTCGCCAGCCGTTTCAATGGCTGACGAGCCAGGCACCTGGGCCCAAGCCGGGGCTGTAACTGGAACCACCAGGGAAAAAACGGCCATAATTACCACCAGCAACAGCCGGCCTAGGGATAACCACAGGGTTGTTTTCAAAGCTATCGCTCCCTTCTGATCGCAATTGGATAAACCTAAAGTTTGGCGTCAAGCCAAGGGTTTTGGGGCTTTAGATCAACCATTTTGAATTGTGTCACGATTGAACCGGTGATGGCAGGGGAGATTTCTATGGCTGGAGTGGCGAGTTTTCCGTACCCTGATAGATGTCGATTGTTGCCGTCTAAGTTCTCAGTATGGGTCTGCCAATGCCTTTGATCTCAGCCATGGCCACCTGTCGGTCGGCTTTAAGCGGGCGATCGCTGGCTTTGATCAGTGCTATTGGGCTCCTACTGCTGGCAGCTGGCTGTACCCAGCCGGCCACCGATTCCGATGCCTATGCGGCTCGGCTGGCTGATCATCTCACCGCCACTGGGGCAGTGATGTACGGTGCCTACTGGTGTCCCCACTGTGAAGCCCAAAAAGAACTCTTTGGGGCTGCCATGGAAGCGATTCCCTACGTCGAGTGTGATCCAGAGGGCGAGAATGCCCAGCCTGAACTGTGTCAGGCCAAGAATATCGAAGGGTATCCCACCTGGGAAATCGATGGCCAGCTGTATCCCGGCGTGCAGCCCTTGGGAGGTCTGGCTAAGCTGAGTGATTTTCCGGATGACAATCCCTAGCTGCGGTCCTTTAACTGGCTCAACGTCCTATGGCTGTTTCTAATTCCCCCTCAGCTGCAAATCCCGGTGATCTTCCCCCCAACCACCTGCACGTCCATCCAGGGGATGACAGCAGCGATCGCGACCTCCATCCCCACGTCCATGATCCCGCTTCTCTGCGGCGGATTGTGAATCGCCTAGCCCGCATCGAAGGTCACATCCGTGGGATTAAAACCATGGTCGAAGAGAGTCGCCCCTGCCCGGACGTGCTGGTCCAGGTGGCGGCCGTGCGAGGAGCCCTTGATCGGGTAGCCCGAATCATTTTGGATGAGCACCTGAGTGAATGTATCAGCCGGGCTGCTGAGGCGGGCAACATCGAGGATGAGATTGCAGAACTCAAGACTGCCCTGGATCGATTCTTGCCCTAGACGGTTCTCTGTTTCCAGCCCTGTCTGGGGCCAGTCGGGTAAACCGGGGCTCCATGGGGGGCTCCACCTTAACGTAGACTGCAATACATATAGAGTGCTCGAGGTCTTTTATAGTTTGACCCAAGCCCCTGACCCCCCAATGGAATGCCATGACCACCAAACCACCCTGCGGATTAACGGAGATCGTCTCAACCAGAGTCTGGCCGATCTGGCCACCATTGGCCAGCTAACGGATGGCGGAGTTCGGCGCTTAGCGTTCACGCCAGAAGACATTCAGGGACGGGAGCTAGTCCGACGATGGATGGTTGAAGCTGGGATGGATATCCGAGTAGATACAGCTGGAAATTTGATTGGTCGTCTCCCCGGGCAGCAGTCGGGAGCTGCCCTTGTGACCGGCTCCCACATTGATACGGTGCCAGCGGGCGGGCGCTACGATGGCACCCTGGGTGTGCTGGCCGGGATAGAAGTGGCTCGATCGCTTCAGGAAAGCGGTATTCAGCTCAAACATCCGTTTGAGGTAATTGTCTTTAGCGATGAAGAAGACACCATGATTGGT
>PYEQ01000530.1 GCA_003017785.1 filamentous cyanobacterium CCP5
TCCATCCTCAGCAGACTCCATCTGGTAGTCCTGCTTAGCCAGAAACCGATGGATCAAATTGCGAATCGCTGGGTCGTCATCAACTACAAGGATTTTGGCCTCAGCCATGTTCGGTACCCTTACCCCTAGATGGACATGCTCAACTGCCGAACAACAATTAATCTCAACCATAGTTTGCCCCATACAGGGAGCAATTCCGACAGTTCTTAACCCTCTTTCAAAGAATTTATTAACGTTCAGCAATCAAACCGTAATTTTATCCGAAGCTTCTTACGCGGGCTCATGACCTTTTCACAAAGAAAACCGCATGATCGTAGAAACCCGTAAAGCTTAGCTCAATCTCGCAACTATGAGCATAGGGATAAGTGCTTACGATGTACCCTATATTGAACCAGGATGGTTACACTGAGGTTTAGAACGTCAATATCTGCTGAGGCAGACGGTACCATAGAACCGCCAGGCAAATTATAGGGAGACTATGGGGCCGCAGGCAGGAGATTTTAGTCGATGAGTCATCAGAATTCTTACGAAACACTAGGGCTAACTGAGGGTTCCTCCTTCGACGAAATCCAGGAGGCGAGAGATCGCCTGCTGCAGGAATGCGAGGGCGATCGCCAGCAGTCAGAGGCCATTGAAACTGCCTATGACGCCATTTTGATGGAGCGCTTGCGGCTACGCCAGGAGGGCAAGATTAAGGTTCCGGATCGCATCCGGTTTGCTGAAAACGTCAGCGAACCACCCCCTGCGCCTGTCGCCCCCAGTCTTAGCCGTCCAGAATGGCTGATTAACCTGACCGACACCCCTGATCGCAATGACGTACTCTGGCCTGCCCTAATCTACGGGGTGCTGGGAGTGGCCGGGTTCTATGCCTCTGCCTCCCTGATCTTGGCTCTTGCCTCAGGAGCTTCGGTGTATTTTCTTAACCGCAAGGAGAATCGCTTCTGGCGCTCAGTGCTGCTGAGTTTCCTAGGACTCCTGGCGGGGCTCGGGGTAGGGCTTTCCCTAGGGCAACTTTTGATTCCCCAGGGGGTTGAGCTAGCTTGGGCAACCTCCGAGGCGATCGCAACGTTGATCACCTGCTTCGTACTGTGGTTGATTAGTAGTTTTCTTCGCTAAACATCTGTAAACTGCCCCGCTGGGACTGCTCCCGTTCCATGGCTTCAAACAGCGCCTGAAAATTCCCTTCTCCAAAACCCTTGGCTTGAATTAGCCGTCCATTCCGGTAGCGCTGTTGGCGTTCAATCAGCTCAAAAAACAGTGTGGGAATGCCAAAGACGGGCTGAGTAAACGTCTGTAGTAGCTGTGCCTGGGGCTGAGCGACATCCCAGTCGATTAAGATTTGCTGATGTCTAATCGCTTTTAGCATATCAGCTGCCAGAGCATACCCTGGCCGAGCCAGCACCTGCTCGTAGTAGATGTCGGGGACCTCCAGAAACCGCAGCCCTCGCCGTCTTAGGGAGTCAACGATGCTAACAATATCCGTAGTGAGCAAGGCCGCATGCTGGACTCCGTCACCCCGGTGCCAGTTTAAGAACTCTTGAATTTGGGAATTAGCCGTAGTGGGTTCATTAATAGGTAGCTGGGCACTTCCGTCTGGATGTTTGAGGACCTGGCTGTAGAGTCCAGAATCTGGAGTCTTAATCACAAACTGCTGTTGGGCACAAAAACCTAAGGTGCGCTTGTACCAGTCGACGGCTTTAGTTAAAGTGCCAGCTGCCACGTTCAGAACCACATGATCGATGGCGAGGATGTTACCGCCCTTGGGCTGAAACGTAGCTTGGAGACCTGGTATGAATCGAGGCTGATCTTTCGAGGACGTTTGAAGGTCTCCAGGTTCGACCCTGCGCTCAATCAGGGTATGACAGAGACTGCCCCAGCCCTGAACTTGGGCCCAGAACACGGGACCCGCCTTAGTTTGAGCCACTTGCGGAGGGAGAACTAGGCGGCCGCCCTCCCGTAAAAACCGCTTTAGGACCCGATCTAAATCTTTTACGCGAAAGGCAATATCCCCGACTCCCGGTGGATGATGCTGGAGATAGGTCGCTGCCTGATGGTTTTGTTGCGGATCGGACAGCAGCATCACCACCTGGCCAATATGCAGTGGCACTGGCTGACCTGTGGCAGATTCACCGGTCAATTGGGCCCCGAGATAGTGGATAAACCATTCTTGCCAGGGAGCAACCTGGTCTACGTAAAGGTGTAGATAGTCGATGTCCATATCCGCAACTGTGCCATTCTGACTAAAGTCAGCTTTCCTCAGGCATTTTGACGGATTTTGAGGGCAATGGTGGCACTGGTTCAGAAATTCTCCCTGTCCAGTCTAGAAACTTGCCAAGACGAAGAGCGTACTAGCCACAAGCTGCTAAGACCTAGTGGGAGCGGACTTGCTCGCCATCACTGCGATCACTTGATCAGTATTTTGGGGCTGATAGCTATTGGGCTGGTATCGATCCACATGGCGAAATAGGGCAATCGGGGGTACGGTCCGGCAAGAAAAGAACTCAACAACGATCTGTTCGTCAGGTAGGGTAACGACTTTAGGGGCGAAATCTTTAGGGAGTTGGGTGCGCCACTGCCAGTCCACCTTAGAAGGAATGTCGCTGACGAAGCGATGGTGGCTCCAGCGAGTGTTTTTGCCGTAGCGGCCGAACTCACGAATTTCCCTGAGAAATACCGAAGATGCTAAGAATGAGGCTAGGGATCCATCCCCTTCTAGGGCTCCCATGACCGACGGGAGCGCCCCCGATGGTCGCGGCGGCTGGTTAGTTTGATTGGCCTGGGCGATCGCCGATTCTAAATATTCGGTAGTGCTGAGTAATTCTGGAACAGCCCAGGTCAGGCCTTGGCCGGCGTCAGGCTGCTGCTGCAAATAGGTGACCAGACGGATTCCTGGCTTCAGCCAGAGACCGGGTAGCTTATTGAGGGCATCAGCCCCATCGAGAGTGCTGAGGTACCAGCGTCCCTCCTGGTTGGGGGCGGGCAGATGGTCCTCCGGCAAATCTCCTAGCCGAAACAAATCTCCCAGAGAGTCTAAGGAATCCGGAGTGAAGTCTGCATCCGCATCAATGGCAGTCGCGGCTTTGCCGTAGCCAGCAGGCACCGTCAATACGCTACGAACGTACTGGCTGACTTTCTGAAGTGTGGATAGGGGATATCTCTGAAACGACATAGCGCATACTCACGGGTTCCCGTCCTTGCATTTTCCCAAACCGTTAGCTGTCCCATTTCAAAACAGCTAGCTGCTTACCCGATTAATACCGCTAGCCGCTTACCTAGCCTGGGGTCAGGCCAGTGGGGGATTCATCAGCCTTAAGGATAGATGGCAGGAGGGTAGTTCTAAGGTTCCCAATATAGATTACTGACTCGGCACAGTGATCCAGGCCCCCATGGCGTGAGCCTGGTGAGTCAGATCCATTAGCTTTTGGGACGCCACTCCTTCACGAATACTGGGAGCTTTAGGGGTTCGGGTATCGATACATTCAACCCAGTGGTTGACGACGCGAATAAACGGAGCAATGCGACCATCGGCATAGGTTTTAGGGAACTCTAGGCGATCCGGAATGACTAGTTCCGTCAGGGGCTCGTTGTCCTGGGAACCAAACAGCTGAAAGCCGTGGACATAGTCTTTAAGATTGCTGCTGCCCAGCACCAGGGCGCCTTTATCTCCATAGACCTCGAC
>PYEQ01000531.1 GCA_003017785.1 filamentous cyanobacterium CCP5
GGGCGGGATGTGTACGCTGATTGGCACTAGCACCAATCTGGTGGTCAACGGCCTATTGATTGCCGAACCGGACTCCCCTGGCCTGGGTCTGTTTGACATTGCCGCCGTCGGTCTTCCCTGTGCGATCGCTGGAGCCCTGTGTCTAATCTTTGGCAGCTACTGGCTGCTGCCTAGCCGCAAGCCCGCCATCAATGCGGTTGATGATCCGCGGCAGTACACCGTGGAAATGGTGGTCGAAACCGGTAGCCCCCTAGCCGGGAAAACGGTTGAAGAAGCCGGCCTTCGGCACCTGCCAGGACTATACCTCGCAGAGATTTCCCGAGGGGCACGGCTGTTGACTGCGATTTCTCCCACGGAAGTGCTCTATGAAAACGATCAGCTAGTCTTTGTCGGCATCGTAGATTCCATTGTCGATCTACATCAGATTCGTGGGCTCAAGCCTGCCACCGATCAGGTCTTTAAGCTCAATGCGCCACGATCCAAGCGCTGCCTGATTGAGGCAGTCGTGTCCAACACCTGCCCGCTGATTGACAAGACTATCCGCGAAGGAGGATTTCGCTCTCGCTACGGAGCCGTGGTGTTAGCGGTGGGGCGCAATGGCGATCGTCTCGACGGCAAAATCGGCGACATTCGCCTACAGGCCGGGGATACGCTGCTGCTGGAAGCACCGCCTGCCTTCTTAGAGCAGCGACGGGTTTCCCGAGATTTTTACCTGGTGAGTGGGATTCCAGATTCTGAACCCCTACGCCATAGCCGAGCGCCGGTTGCCATCGGGATTCTTGTACTGATGGTGCTGCTGGCTGCCGTTGCCGGAATAGATATGTTGAAAGCCGCCACCATTGCAGCTGTTCTGATGCTGGTGACCCGGTGCTGTGCCCCTAGTCGAGCCATGCGCAGCATCGACTGGTCGGTGCTACTGGTGATTGCTGCCGCCTTGGGTATCGGCAAGGCCTTGGAGGTTACCGGGGCGGCCGCGGCCATTTCCCAAACTTTGGTGACCATCGCCGGAAACGATCCCCGCATTGCCTTAGCCGTGATTTATGCGATTACCACCCTGCTGACAGAAATCATCACCAACAACGCCGCTGCTGCCCTGGTGTTTCCCATTGCCCTATCCCTGTCCGAGAGTCTTGGGGTGAGCTTTATGCCCTTTGTGATCGCCATTATGATTGGGGCTTCAGCCAGTTTTAGCACTCCCATCGGCTATCAAACTAACCTCATGGTCTATGGCCCAGGGGGCTACAAGTTTTCTGACTTCATGCGAGTGGGTATTCCCTTTAACCTACTATTCTGGGGAATTACGGTGTTGATTACACCCGCATTTTTTCCGTTTTAGGAAAGATTTGAGTGACCTAATAAAACAACTCACCGCCGACTTTTTAATAGCCGACGGTGAGTTGCCATTTAGCCCAGCATTATTTAGAAAAGTCGCTTAATGCTCTCTAAGTAGCTAAGCTATGATCCGCCAGTCTAGGCAGGATAAACCTGCAGCAGACGGGCAGCGATATAGCCGTAGCCGATAACCTCTTGGGAGCACTCGTGCTCAGCCGGAGAGATGCTAGCGATCGCGGCTACACCGTAGAGGCCTTTGCCCATGCCGATGCTTTCCGGAGTGCCTGTCCAGGTCAGAGTATAGGAACGCTGGCCTTTAAAGGTCCGCAGATCGACCGATACATCAACCTCAGCAGCCTTGCCACCGACGCCTTCAAAAGCGAAGTGGACTTCTACCTTCAGACCCAGGCAGAGCAGCAGGCGAGTCAGGGGGGTATCGTTGAACTCTACGTCAACACTGACCTTGACTTCTTCATTCGTGGCAACGATGAAGGGAGACTGTCCTGGAGCGATTTGAGTCGGCTCTTCGGGCAGACCGGCCTGACCTGCTACACGGAGATCTTTAAGTAGGAAATAGCTGGGACCGAGGATATTGGTAGAAGTGGTTTCAGTTGCTGAAACAGTACCTGGTTGAGCGTTTAACATAATGGTTTGTCCTTTTGAACTTACAGGTGAAATCAAACTGGCCTAAGAGGGTTAAAGCCTGAAGCGGTATTCACTTCGTGTTTGATGTTTCTAAGATGGCTAAAAGGCAAACCCTGATGCATCACCCCCACAGGTAATCTCTTGACTGTGTATTGATGCAGCGGCGTGCTTCACGGGCATCACCCCACTGCCCCCCGGAGTCCCCATGAGCCAAGGCTTTTGGGTGCTTGATGTCACCTGGGGTGAAGATCAGCAAGCTCTGCGCCCTTCTACCGGTATGCGCTAGGTCGCAATGGTAGCCACGGAACCGCCATCCACCCGGTAGTTAGCCCCCACCACAAAGCTGGAAAGCTCAGAACACAAAAACGCCACCACCGCAGCCACTTCCTGGACTTTACCCCGACGGTTTAGCACCAGATGGGGACGCTTTTCTTCTAGAAAGGTGGCGATCGCCTCGTCGAAACCCATGCCCTTTTCCTTGGCCCGCTGCTCCATCATTGCGTCGGTCATCGGAGAAGCAATGTAGGCGGGGGAGACAGAATTTACCAGCACCCCATCCTGGGCAAATTCCTTAGATAGATTCTTCGCCAAGGTCAGCACCGCTGCCTTAGCAGAGCAGTAGGGCATCTCGTCGGTGTAGGGCTGCACGGCATCTTCTGAGGTAAACAGTACCACTCGGCCCCAGCCCGACTGCTGCATGGAAGGAATAAAGGCCCGACAGACCCGCACCGCCGCCATGAAGTCGGTGTCGAGGGTGCCCCACCAGTCTTCGTCGCTGAGTTCTAAAAAGGGCTTGGTCGGTCCGGTAATTCCCGCCGCATTCACCAAAATATCCACCCGTCCGTAGTGATCGAGAATCTTTTTACGGGCGGCCTCTACCTGTTCCCAATCCCGCAGATCCGCATGGACGGGCAAAGCCTCGCCAATCTTTTGCACCTCTTTAGCGGCGGCTTCTAACTCCGCCTGGGTGAGATCAATCAAGGCGACTTTGGCTCCCTCGCTGGTGAGTAGCTTAGCCGTGGCCAACCCCATGCCAGAATCTCCGCCGGTGATGACCGCTACCTTATCTCGAATGCCAAAGTCCATGGTTTGTTGCCCAAAAATTTACGGTTCATCGTAAATATCTTTCGGGCCGGGGTTATCTATCCTGGAGCAGAAAGCCGGGTAGTCAAACGGTCAGTTTTTTTCCTCACAAGTTTCTCAACTTGTTGATCTAAAACAAGGTTGATCTAAAACAAGGTTGATCTCAAACAAGCTTGTCAACGCAGATAGCCGTGCTGTCTGCAACTAGGCCGTGGGGCAGGGAGGCCATCATGCTAACCGTTAAAGACATTATGACTAAGCCAGTGGTGGTGATTCGCAGCTCTGCCACGGTGGAGAATGCAATGCTGCTGATGCGGGCTAAGCGGGTGCGATCGCTGATCGTAGAAGAGGAATATGACAGCGGTCCCTACGGCATCGTTACCGAAAAAGACGTTGTGTTTAAGGTCATCGCCCCAGGAGATAACCCGGCCTTTGTCCGGGTCAGCGACATCATGCGGCAACCCTGTATCCGTGTTCCCCTGGCATCAACCGTGCAGGAGACGGCGCAGATCCTGGCCGATAGCGGCATTCACCGGGCTCCGGTAATCGAAAACGGAGAGCTACTGGGGATTGTGTCGGTCACTGACATTCTGCGCAAGGCCCACACC
>PYEQ01000532.1 GCA_003017785.1 filamentous cyanobacterium CCP5
AGATGTGTATAAGAGACAGGAGCAGCTGAGTAAAAAGTGACGCTTTACCCAAACTATGGGAACACCAGAGGGTAGAGTGCTTGCTTAAGTGAATTTACTGGACTCCGTTCAGATTTATGCCGTTTTTAGGAGTGTCCTCGGACGTATCTCCAATCAGACTGGGCAAAGATAAAACGAGAACATGATCTATTCAGCGGATCAGCACTCATTCATCTACTCAGTTCTATGAAGAAACCCACTGCCCTCACCTGCCCAGCTTGTAATCATTGCCAACTGTTACGGATTGGCGTGCCAGGCATTCGGAAATGCGCCCACTGCGGTAATTTCATCGACTTACGACGCAAGAACTGGCTACAGCGCCTCATCTCTGCTTAGGCATCAGCATCCCAATTGAACGAGTAGCAGCCTAGACTGTGAACAGGGATTACGTTGTTTCCCAGTACAGTGTGACGCTTGATTAGGAGCCATGGGTAAGCATTTTCACAAACCAGGTCCTGGGCTTGCTGACCGGGTACCTCCCGGACAGCATCTCACTAGCGGGTTTCCCGTGCTGACCTATGGAGACACCCCCGAAGTAGCAACGTCCCAGTGGGAACTTCGAGTTTGGGGCCTAGTAGCAGAACAAAAATTTAGCTGGGCTGACATGATGGCCCTGCCCCAATGCGAGTTCACTGATGATTTTCACTGTGTCACCACTTGGTCCAAGCTAGACGTACAGTGGCGAGGGATCAAGGTCACAGATTTTGTTAAAACCTTAAAGATTGAGCCCATAGCAGCCCACGTAATGCTGCACTGCTATGGCGGGTACACCACAAATCTGGCGCTGGGAGACTTCATTCGAGAAGAGAACTTTTTTGCCCATAACCTTTTCGGTGAGCCGCTCCCTGTTCCCCACGGCGGGCCGATGCGCTTAGTAGTGCCCCACCTATATGCTTGGAAAAGCGCCAAGTGGATCAATGGCATTGAGTTTCTAGAAGAGCAGCCTTTAGGATTTTGGGAGCGTAATGGCTACCACGTACGAGGGGAACCCTGGGCAGTAGAACGCTACAGCATGTAATTTCGAGCGTTCTCTGCGATCGCATGCACGACAGCAACTCGATATTTAGCTCGCTTCCTGCCCCCGCTCAACAATGGCTAGAAGAATTATCCTGGGAACAGCGGCGCTACGTGCTTTCCCTTTGCCATATCATCTGCGCCATGTCGCCGGACTCCCAAGCGGCCTTTCTAGATGAGTACACTGCCGATGGCTTGATAACCCGAATCATTGAAGATACGGACACTCAGCAGCGGGTCAATTTTCATCTGCAAAATTTCCACCTAGACATCACCCTGTCTGAGGATTTGCTGAGGCGGTACATTCGTCAGTTCTATATCCACTCGGCCCAAGACAGCCGTCAGCAGCCAGATCTCTACCTGGAGTCGGCGCTTAAGCTGGTCAGCAGCGGTCAGCAGCTCAGTGAAGTTTTTAGCTATGTGCTGGGGTTCGAACTGATTGCGCTGATTTTTAGAATGAGCTGGGCTCAGCATGAGCGGCTTTATCGACTCCAGCGTCACCAATATGAGTTTCTGCAGACCTACGTTCAGCCTGTGCAACATGCCCACGTCATTAACAGCATTATCGTACCCAAAGATGAAGGACGCTTTTTTGCCCGCCGTGACTACTATGTGCAAATTCCGAATCTCAAAGGCAAGCGACTCGAAGCTTTAGTCATAGCCACCTTCCAAGCAACGGTTTTGTGCAGCCTGGGAAGCTCGATTATTCGCCACCCGAACTCGTTTCAATTTGATTACGACTATATCTTCAACGACAGCGAAGATCATGCCCTGTTTGCAGAGGATCAGGGGAGATTTTTGCCCAAAGCGTAGCTGCTGCCTGAGAAATAGCCCCAGAAAAGCGCAGCCACAGCCAGTCTGTCGCTTGACGGGGAATGCAGTCGTCGCTAGGGTGATAATGCAGATAATTTTCGGCTTAATGCAGCGTCAGCCGCTACTCTTCAATGGGTCTATCAGCCTGCTTTTGGGGCTGGTACTGCTGCTGCGCCTTGGGCGCAACTAATTTTTTGACATAAAGGCGAAATGCCCTGAATAGCTTGACTGCCTGCTGTGCCACGCAGGGAGTTGTCGCGACTGCTGGTGCAATCGGCTCTGGCACGGTTGTTTTGTCAGTTGTTCTAGCTGATCGCGCCCCACCAATACACACTCACTATCCACCTCGGTAAGGGCAATGCAGTGGCCCTGGGTGGGATAGGTAACTGTTTTTAGTTCATCAATAATGGGAGATTTGAACCATGTTGCCCCATCCAGATCAGAAATATCGGCCTTTTGCCCCGATTCAGCTACAGGACCGTACCTGGCCTAGCCAGACCATTACTCAACCGCCCATCTGGCTGAGTACGGATCTGCGGGATGGCAACCAGGCACTGATCGATCCGATGTCGATTGATCAAAAGCTACGGATGTTTGAAATGTTGGTAGCCATCGGCTTTAAGGAAATTGAGGTGGCCTTTCCGGCGGCTTCGGCGGCGGACTTTGGCTTTGTGCGAAAACTAATTGAAGAAGACCGGGTGCCTGATGATGTGGAAATTCAGGTGCTCACCCAGGCGCGGGAAGACCTGATTCGTCGCACCTTTGAGTCGCTTCGGGGGGCTAAACGAGCGATCGTCCACGTGTACAATGCCACAGCTCCGGTGTTTCGACGGGTGGTCTTCAACAAGGATGAGCACGGCACGATCGCGTTGGCAGTGCAGGCGGCGACCCTGATTCGGGATTTGGCCGCAGAACAGCCAGAAACCCAGTGGCGCTTCCAATATTCGCCAGAGGTGTTTTCTCAAACGGAGCTGGAGTTTGCCCGTGATATTTGCAACGGGGTGCTGGAGGTGTGGCAGCCGACCCCCGATCGCAAGGCGATCATCAACCTACCAGCCACCGTGGAAGGCTCGACCCCCAATGTGTTTGCCGATCAGGTGGAGTGGATGCACCACCACCTGGCCTATCGGGAAGGGGTGGCCTTGAGCGTCCACAACCACAATGATCGCGGTTGTGCGATCGCCGCCGCTGAACTGGCCCAGATGGCCGGAGCCGATCGGGTAGAGGGCTGTTTGTTTGGCAATGGAGAACGTACCGGCAATGTGGATATCGTCACCCTGGCGCTGAACCTCTACAGCCAGGGGATTCATCCGGGGCTGGACTTTTCCCAGATTAATGAGGTGGCTCGCACGGTGGAAGACTGCACCCAGCTACCGATTCATCCCCGCCATCCCTACGTGGGGGATCTGGTATTCACCGCCTTCTCCGGTTCCCACCAGGATGCGATTCGCAAGGGCTTTGCCGCTCGCCAGCCAGATACAATCTGGGATATGCCTTACCTGCCCATCGACCCGGCCGATCTGGGCCGTTCCTACGAGTCGGTGGTGCGGGTGAACAGCCAGTCCGGCAAAGGGGGCATCTCCTTCTTGCTGGAGCGGGACTACAATCTGCACCTGCCCCGGCGGCTGCAAATCGAGTTTAGCCGGGTGGTGCAGCAGGCGATGGATGCCACTGGTCGGGAAATGACCGCCCCGATGCTGTGGGAGCTGTTTGAGCAGGAATAGCTCCAGGCGGTGACTC
>PYEQ01000533.1 GCA_003017785.1 filamentous cyanobacterium CCP5
GTCATATACCCCGTTAAACAGATCCTGCAGTTCAACCCAAATAGGGGAGTCATCGGGCTGCAATGGCAACGGAAAAGACGGCATCGGATTCAGCAAACTAAATCCATAGAGAGCCGCCATGGGGCGCTGCTCAGCTGGGCTGACGACTATGCGGTAGAGGGTAGAGGTAGTGTTGCTGCGTAGGGGCAGAGCACCATAGGCCCGAATCAGATCGATCTCAACCAGATGGGTCTGGCTACTCAAAATCTTCAGGCGTTTCTCTTCATACACTTGGCGGCCTTTACTTCCCAGTCGTTTATTACTAGGAGAAATCAGCTCAAGCGTGGTAATCACCTCGCCGCTGCCCAGCTCACGAATCTCCAAAAAGCGCTCCTGCACCTCCTCTGACATAGGCAGCTCAACCATCACTGGCTGCACTGAAGCTAAATGGGTGGGCTGAGGCAGTAGAGTCGCCTCGGGAGCTGCCCGAAAAATGGTGGCGTCGGGCCGACCGATTTGCAGCCCTTCTTCGGCATCTTGGTAGACTCGCTTTTCGATCGCCACGCGATACTTTGGCCGCAGCTGAGGTCCTAGTCTATCGGCGATCGCCACCAGCAGTCGGTTGTGAAACTCTGGCCAGAGATCCGGCTGCTCAAGATAGGGGTCCATGCCTGGAAACGGTGATGGCATTGTGTTGCTCCTCTCTTTCGTCAATGCCAGACGTGGCGATCAGATCAATCTATCTGATTATGTCGCGATCGCTGGCTGGGGGGCATTGGCTTGGATGGAGAGTCTTAGATAGAGAACATTCAACCATTAATGATCATCCATCACTGGTTTATGCCTATGGCTGGTTATTCTCCAAATGCTCGGGGAGAATCATCCTCGCTAAGTGGGGCAGCGATCGCTGATGCTGGTCCGTTGATGGGGGTCAAAGGGGCATCAATGCAGGTTAAAAGGGCGTTAATTGGGGGGAAAGGGTCATCCGTGGCGGTTGGAGGGGCATCAATAGCAGGTTAAAGGGCGATCACTGAGGGATTTAAGGTCATCGATCAGGGTCAGAAGGGCATCGACCAGGATCAAAAGCTCATTAATGGAGATAAACAGGGCATCGATCAGGGGCTGAAGGGCATGGATGGAGGGTGAACCGACATCAATACAGGCTAGAGGGATACCCATGGGGGGCGGAGGAGGGTTAATGGGGATTTGAGAGCCATTGATGGGGGTTGAAAGGCGATCCAAATCGGTCGCTTAAGCTTGAATCTCTTCTGGTTGAACTCTAGCCCACTGCCTAAGGCGCAGGTGGGCAGGTTTGGCTTAGTCTAAACTCCAGCCAGTCACTGACTGGAGCGAATGGCCCGAATCAAAATCCCCTGGCTTGGGCTCAGCAGCAGCGCTAGCAGAAACAGGCCAAAGCTGGTCAGAGCGATTGCTGGGCCGGAGGGCATGTCCTGGTAATAGCTGATGTACATGCCCACAAAGCTGGAGAACGCCCCCACCCCCGCTCCCACCATCATCATCCAGTGCAGTTCTCGCACCAGCAGATAGGCGGCGGCGGCGGGGGTGACCATCAGGGCAATTACCAGAATCACGCCGACTGCTTTCATCCCGGCAATGATGGTCAGGGTAATAGCCGCCATTAAGCCCGTGTTGATCCACTGCACCGGCAGCCCCACCGCTTCTGCCCCGGTGCGATCGAAGCTAAAGAACAGCAGCTCTTTGTAGAACAGCCGCACCAGAATTAGCAACGTCACGGTGATCACCGCCATCTGCACCACGTCCCCGGCGCTGAGGCTGAGAATATCGCCAAACAGCAGTTCTTCTAAGGCCATGCGGCTCTCTAAGGCCGTCAGCAGGGCGATCCCCAGGGCAAAAAAGCTAGAGAAAGTAATCGCCATCGCCGTATCCACCTTCACCCGGGACTGGCTCTGAATCCAGTCCGTGACAAAGGAGCTAAGCAGTCCAAAGACAAAGGCTCCTGCCAGTAAAGGAAGGCGTAGAAAGTTGGCGATTGCCAGCCCCGGCAGCACCGCGTGGGCCACCACATCCCCCAGCAGCGCCATCCGCTGGACAATCAAATAGCTCCCCACCACCGGGCAGAGGATGCCCACCAGCACTCCACCCACCAGGGCGAGGCGCATGAATTCGTAGTTCCAGGGAGTCAGCAGCCAGTCCATTAATTAGCATCCACAGTGGTCGTATCGCTATTTTAGAGGTATGTTTCAAGCGACCCGTCGAAGACTGGCCATCTGGTACACCACTGTCACAGCGGTGCTGCTGCTGATGTTTGCTACGGGGTTCTATCTCTACGTCCGCACCACCCTGGTCGAGCGGGTGGACGACACCCTCAGCCACGTGGTGGAAATCGTTGAGCGATCGCTGGTGATTGAAGTGGGAGAACCAGGATCACGGGTGCTCACCTCCGTCGGCGTGGTCGCTCCTCCGGTGCGGGTCAACATCGAAGCCAGCTTCCGCGACAACACCCAGGCCGTTGAAGACGACCACATCGACCTGGAGTGGTTCGACCCCAACGGGGATCTGCAATGGTCAACCCTGTCAGAACCGCTGCGGGTGCCTCTGCACGTCAATCGGGCGGGAGAAACCGTTTACGGGCGTGGGGATCAGGTGCTCAGGCAGATTACCCAGCGGGTGCAGCGGGATAATCAAATCTTGGGCTATCTGCGGGTGAGCCATCCCTGGTTTGAGGTGACCAAGCCCAGCCGACGGCTGATTCGGGATCTGGCCCTGGGCACCAGCGCGATCGTTGCCCTGCTGGCGGGAACCGGCTGGCTGCTCTCGGGGATCGCCATTGCTCCGGTGCGGGACTCCTATCAGCAGCTGAAGCAGTTCACCGCCGACGCTTCCCACGAACTGCGCAGCCCCATTGCCGTGATCCAAACCAACGTCCAGGTCGCCCTCACGGATCCCGAACCGGATCTGGCTTCCCAGCAGGGGCAGCTTCAGGTAATTGAGCGGCTGACCCGACGACTGGGGCGGCTGGTAGATGACCTGTTATTTCTCACCCGCCAGGAAAGCGGACTGGTGCCGATGGAGCGCTCTCAGCTAGACCTGGATTTGCTGCTAGCAGAAGTGACCGAAGAACAGCAGGCGATCGCCCAGGCCAAGGGAATCGTCCTCAGCTATGCCTTTCAGCCGGTTCTCAGCAGCGTCGGTGGTCGTCCTGACTCGGCCTCGCCCTCTGCCTTGATCTGGGGTGACGGGGATCAAATATCTCGCCTGTTCACTAACCTGATCGGCAACGCCCTGCAATACACCCCCAGCGGCACAGTAATCGTCCACCTTCAGAAAACTCGCCAGCAGGGACAGCCCTGGCTGCAAATCCAGGTGGTGGACACCGGCACCGGGATTCCTGCCGAAGCCCTGCCTCGCCTGTTCGATCGCTTCTACCGCGCCGATCCCGCCCGCAGCCGTTCTGGGAGTACAGGTTCAGGTTTGGGACTGGCGATCGCCAAAGTCATCCTCGAAAACCACCGGGGATCCATTCGCATCGACAGCGAACTCGGCAAAGGCACAACCGCGACAGTGCTGCTGCCTCAGGGGGAGGATGTGGGGTGAGGAGTGAGGAGTAATTTAGAGAGATGGGGAGCAAGGGCGATGGGGGGATAAGGAGATGAGGAGATGAGGGGACTTTCCGCCACCTCACCGCCTCACCACCCCACTGTTC
>PYEQ01000534.1 GCA_003017785.1 filamentous cyanobacterium CCP5
CGGCAGTGGTAGCCGTCGTGCGGTTTCGGGTCACCGCTTATATTTTGGTGCTCCTGGCCAGCACCCTGCTGGCCCGGGTCGATACCCTAATTCAGGAATTGAATAACCTGATGGCGTTTTTGCTCCTCGCCGGGTTGGCGCTGCTGGGCCTGGGGCTGACCTGGCTGCCGATCCTGCTGGCAGCCCAAGAGACCATTGGACTCCCGGGTTAGGTATGGCGACTGACCCAGTCGCGAATCAGCGGATTGACCTGGTCGGGGGCTTCATCCATGGGGCAGTGGCCCACTCCTTCGAGCACGGTAAAGTCTTCTACGGCGGGGGAGTCTGCCAAAGCCCGGCCCATTTCGACGGGCTCCCACGGATCGGCCGATCCCCAGGCAATCAGCACAGGACAGGTCAGCCGGGGCAGCAGGTCCCGGGGTAGCGGCCCCTGGGAATAGCGCACGAAGGCCAAAAACACGTCGGCTGCCCCCGGTTCTCGAGCGGGTCCGATCAGACAGTCCACGAGTTCGTCGGTCACCGCGGCAGAATCCCCATAGGCTTGCTGGAGCAGGTTGCGGACTACCTTGGGGCGGGCGATCGCCCCAAAAAAAATCTTGCCAAAGGGGGGCCATCCCAGCAGGGACTGCAGAATCGGGGCGCTGAACCGCTGATGCCAGGGAATCAGGTGGCGGTTGCCCTCATGGAGCAGCCGTAGGGAACAGTCCAGCATGACAATGCCCCGCACCCAGGCAGGATCGTCGACAGCGGCCTGCATCGCCACCACGCAGCCAATGGAGTTAGCCGCCATAAACACCGGCTCGCCGATGACATCCTGACAAAAATCCCGCACCTGCCGGCTCCAGGTTTCAAAGGTGTAGGGGAGGGGCTGACTGGGCGTGGGCTTGGCGGAATAGCCAAACCCCAGCAGATCGATCGCATAGACTCGATGGTCCTGACCCAGATCCGGCAGGTTCTTTCGCCAGTGGTCGCTAGAGGCTCCAAAGCCGTGAATACAGAGGATTGGCGGCCCCTGTGCTCCCGCCTGCTGGTAGCGAATGGTCTGACCCTGCCAGGACCACTCAGCTGATTTTGTGGCTGTAGAAGAGGGCATCGTAGCGCTCCAGTTTTAGGGTTCGAGCATGGGTGAGCAGCTTATGCAGGGCAATCGGCCAGCGCCCCTTAACATAAGTTTACAAGAGTTTGACTCCCCACCTCTTTATGGTCTTGTCCCCTTCTCCGAGTCACATTTAGTCCCCTGGGCGGAGTCCCCAGATCTCCCTTTCTAAGGATCCAGCGGACAAGGCGATCGCCAGACAATGAACTGATGTAATGGCAATCGGGCAGGGATTTGTTCTGAGAGACCAACGACTCAACGGCTGGCAGCTTTTCAATATGAACTTGGGTTTTTGGGGCATCCAGGTGTGCCACGGACTGCAAATTGCCGATGCCAGCGCGATTTTTGAAGCCCTAGGAGCATCGGCTAGCCAGGTGCCGCTGCTGTGGTCGGGGCACCCCTGGTGGGACTGCTAGCTCAGCCGATCGTGGGCACCCTCAGCGACCAGATCTGGACTCGGTGGGGGCGACGGCAACCTTTCTTCTTGGCCGGGGCGGGGCTGGCGGCGATCGCCCTGATGGTGATGCCCAATGCGACCCACCTGGGAATGGCGGTGGGGCTGTACTGGCTGCTGCAGCTGGCGTTGAATATTGGTGTGGCTCCAGCTCGACCGTTTGTGGGAGACATGCTGCCCATCAGCCAGCGTACTCTGGGCTATTCCATTCAGAGCTTTTGCATCGGTCTGGGCACGGTTGTCGCCTCCGCTCTGCCCTGGCTGCTGGCCCAGCTATGGCCTACGACCCAGGCCGAGGGTGTGCCCCTAGGAATTAAGCTGGCCTACTACATCGGGGCCGGGCTGTGTCTGGGGGGTGCCATCTGGACATTTGTGACGGTGCAGGAACCGCCGCCGGATGGGGACTACGGGCAGCCCCATAGCCTTGATGCGGTCCAGTCCAGCTTTCGATTGGTCACTGAGATGCCACCGGTGATGCGGCAGCTAGGCTGGGTGCAGGTGTTCACCTGGATTGGCATCTACACGATTTTTCTGTACTTCCCAACGGCGGTGGCGATCGATATTCTGGGGGCTCCGAACAAGCAGTCGGTGGCCTATGCCCACGGGGTGGAATGGGCTGGATTGTGCATTGCCGTCTACAACCTCCTGTGTCTGGGATTTTCGAGTGGAATTCCGGCCTTGTGTCGCCGCTTTGGGCGGGTAACTGTCCATGCCTCTAGCCTGCTGTGCGGCGGGGTGGGGCTGATGTCTCTGATGCTAATGGACAGCCGCTATCCGATTTTGCTGGCGATGATCGGCATCGGCATCGCCTGGGCCAGTATTCTCGCCATTCCCTACGCGCTGCTGATGGACGCGGTGCCCATCGAAAAGAGTGGAGCCTACATGGGACTGTTCAACGTTTTTGTGGTGCTGCCTCAGATTGTCGTGTCCCTTGGGTTTGGCTGGATTATGGGCAGCCTGCTAGGGGGCGATCGCACCCTGGCCCTGGCAATCGGCGGCGCTTGCATGGGGCTGGCGGCCCTACTGATGCTGCGGCTGCTGAGCATTGATGAGCCCAACTCTGTTCAGGTGCCAGGACAGTCACCGGGATAAACCATGATTTACCCAAGCAGGCTTTAAGCCATCAGCTCGTCGATGGTGGCCGGGCCATCTCCACTTCAATCCCTCGTACGATCACTCACTGCAGGTGATTAAAATCACAATGATTACACAATGCCTTTATCTGAATCTAAAGCTTGACATAATCAAACTATTTAGGCTGTCTGCGTCTTCTCAAATCAACCTACAGTTGAGCTGTGCGCTTCAAGTTTTTACTTTTGAGTCGCGACTAAGGCCCTCGACCTATGAAAAGCCTCTCCCTGAATCCAACGAAGCGAATTGGTGATCATCTTCAGGAGGCCGGTATATTAACCCCATCACAGCTATTTGTAGCCCTCTACGATCAGGAGCGAACGGGGTTGCCCCTGGGGGAAATTTTGGTTCTGCGGGGCTGGGTTGATGCCAAAACCGTTGATACCCTGCTCCACCGACAGGTGCGCAGCCGCCTCCGAGCCCTGCTTAAAACCATGCCTGAAAAATTGGCCCGCTTCGACGCGGACCCCATCATGGGGAAGCCACCCCAGGAGATCGAAACGGAAACCTATGTGGTTCAAGATTTTTAGTTCGGGCTAGATAAGCCCAGCGCTAGGATTGGCGTTCAGCCGCCGTCAAAATACTCCAGACTAGCCTTGTAGCCGCTGAGCGAGGTGATCGCCCACCCGCAGGGCATTGGCTATCACGGTTAAGGCGGGGCCGACGCTGGCGCAGGAGGGGAAAAAGCTGCTGTCCACCACATAGAGGTTGTCGATTTCGTGGGTGCGGCAGTGGATATCGAGGACGGAGTTGGCGGGGTCGGTGCCCATGCGACAGGTGCCCGACTGGTAGCCCACCACCTGTACCGGTGCTTCTCCCCGGGGAAACATACTGTTGCTCTGGGCGCCTTTGATATTTTTTTCAATTTTTTTCAGCACCTCAATCCAGCCGTAAACCAGGCGATCGTGGGCCTGTCTCTTATACACATCT
>PYEQ01000535.1 GCA_003017785.1 filamentous cyanobacterium CCP5
GCCCCATCCCACCCGCATCGATCTGGAAGGGGAAGACGGGCTCCAGGCCAGTCAAGGGCCGCTGACAGGGCTAGAACTGGTGTGGCTGCGCGATCGCCTGGAGGCTTTTTTAGTGCAGGTGCAGGGATCGGCCCGGCTCCAGCTCACCGACGGCAGCTACCTGTCCGTGGGCTACGCTGGCCGCACCGAGTATCCTTACATCAGCATTGGCCGGGCCCTGATCGAAGCGGGCAAAGTCCCCGCAGAAGGACTGACCCTGGAGGCGGTGATCGCCTATTTTGAAGCTCATCCCGAAGACCTCGATACCTATCTGCCCCTCAACCAGCGGTTTATTTTCTTCCGCGAAACCGACGGCGGTCCGCCCCTGGGCACCTTCAGCGTTCCAGTCACGGCAGGCCGATCCATTGCCACTGACAAAGCCCTGATGCCCCCCGGAGCCCTGGCCCTGATTGCCCTGCCTTTGCCCCGCCGCGACGATCAGGGCTGGCAGTCTGACTGGGTGAACCGGTTCGTGCTCAACCAGGATACCGGCGGAGCGATCCAGGGAGCAGGCCGCGTAGATCTGTTTCTGGGCAGCGGGCCCGAAGCCGGGGCTCTGGCCGGACAGATCAACACGTCTGGTCAGCTATTCTTTTTGCTGCTGCGAGAAGATTCCTGATCGGCAGGCCAATTTGAGGCTGCTGCTACCAATCCCAAATATTAGTTGCAATCCGTCCGCCCTTCCTGGCTCCTCGGCCACAATGGAAATATATGCAGAGCATCGGCCCCCTTGGGAGGGTTATCAAAACCGGGGTGTGAACCCACCGGTCCCTGCACCAGGGCATATCGCCTTAAAATCACCATGTCAGCCCTCATCCCCATTGAGCTTCAGCAGGAAATCACCACCCTCCGCCAGGAGAATCAGCTGCTCAAGCTAGAAAACGAACGCCTGCGCCAGGAACTTAGCCACCGACGCCGAATCATTACTCGCCTTGAGCGCCTGATTCGCAAATTCATTTGATTCCTGGCTGCCGCGACCGGCTGTAACCGGAGCTGACCACGGGGATTCCTGGCTGGTACAGATAGTTTTGTATCAAGTTCGCAGCGCCGCAAACAGTTGGGGCTAGTTTATTAAGGAATAACGGTTTCAGGGAGCTTGGGGTGATGTCTTGGATTTCAGAGCGGCCGATCGCCCATCGTGGGCTGCACAATGGATCTTCAATTCCGGAGAATTCCATCAACGCCTTTGCCGCTGCCATCGAGCAGAACTATCCCATCGAGCTAGACATTCAGCTGCTGGCGGACGGAGAACTGGCGGTCTTCCACGACAAAGATTTAGAGCGCATGACCGGCGAGTCCGGCAAAATCACTGACCAGACCCTCAAGACGATTCACCACTTCAAGCTGTTTGGCACCAAGCAGTACATTCCGTCCTTAGAAGAAGTCCTAAAATTTATTGGCGGACGGGTACCGGTGCTGATTGAAATTAAGAACGAAGGGGAGATCGGCCCCCTGGAGCAAAAGCTGATTGAGACCCTGGCGGGCTACCTGGGAGATGTGGCGGTGCAGGCCTTTAATCCCCTTTCCCTGGGCTATCTCAAGCGCCATGCCCCCCACATTCTGCGGGGACAGCTGTCGGGAAACTTTAAAGGGGAAGCCCTGCCCTGGTTCCAAAAGCTGCTGCTCAGAAACCTGCTGCTCAACGGCGCCAGTGCTCCCAACTTTGTGGCTTATGATTTGCGATCGCTGCCCAGCCTGCCCACCACCGTTACCCGGCGACTGTTCGGCCTGCCCCTGATTGCCTGGACTGTCCGCAGTCCCGAGGACAAAGCCAAGGCCAGTCGCTGGGCCGACAACTATATTTTTGACGCTTTTTAGCTCGATTTCCCCGCATAGATTTCTGCCAGATCTGTGGAGATCCCCTGGCGAAATCCTCGGGCAGGCTGGTTGCGACGGGGAGGGTTTGAGTACCCTAGTCATAAGCACCATTGACAGCAAGGAATGGAAACATGGGGTTATTTGATCGAGTTAGTCGGGTGGTTCGCTCTAACCTGAATGCAGCGGTGAGCTCAGCTGAGGATCCGGCAAAAGTTTTAGACCAGGCGATCATCGACATGCAGGAAGACCTGGTGCAAATGCGCCAGGCCGTAGCCGGGGCGATCGCCAGCCAAAAGCGGGTCCAGCAGCAATATGAAAAAGCCCAGTCTGAAGCCAATACCTGGCAGCAGCGGGCCCAGCTAGCCTTGCAGAAAAACGACGAAGACCTGGCCCGTCAGGCCCTGGTGCGCAAAAAAAGCAACGCTGAAACCGCTGCCGCCCTCAAGTCCCAGCTCGATCAGCAGGCCCAGGGGGTCGAACAGCTCAAGCGCAACCTGATCGCCCTGGAGAGCAAAATTTCTGAAGCTAAAACCAAAAAGGACATGCTCAAGGCCCGGGCCAGTGCCGCCAAGGCCAACGAGCAGCTGCAAAACACCATGGGGCGCATGAGCACCAGCAGCGCCATGGGAGCCTTCGAGCGCATGGAAGAGAAGATCATGCAGCTAGAAGCCCGTTCTGAAGCCGCCGCCGAACTGGCCGGAGCCGACCTGGAAAGCCAGTTTGCGGCCCTAGAAGCCGGCAGCGATGTGGACTCAGAACTGCTGGCGATGAAGGCCCAACTCAGCGGCGGGACTACCGATCAAGGGCAGCTACCGGCGGGGTCTGCCGCTTCGGCCCAGCCCCAGAGCGCTGAGCAAAGTGCCGAAGTTGATGCTGAGTTGGAAGAGCTGAGATCCCAGATTGATCAGCTCTAGGTAACCGGAGTTCGGGAACAGGAATTTCAGCGAAATTCTGACTTTGGCGGCCACTGCAGCGGAGGTCTTACCCCTGACTGGCATTAGGTAACTCGTTCACGATGCCTGACCAGGGCCGAGGGCCGATTGCTCTGCGATTGACCAAGATTATTCTTGCCAGGCCCAGGATGTTTAAACATCCTGGGCCTGGTTGTTGTTACCGGCGAAAGCATAAGTCAGAGATTGCGGAGGTTGAGAAGACTGTATTTTCACCCAGTCCCCATAGACCAGCGGTAGAATATCCATAATTGCTAAGTGGTATTACTGAATCAAGGGCATTTGCTCTCAGTTAAACCACCTAGTATTAGCTTTCGCTGATCGTCAATCGGGGTCAACACCGTGGTGGATTTTACGGTTGCCATCTGCACCTACAACGGGGCTAAGCGCCTGCCTGACGTACTCGACCGGTTGCGATCGCAGCAGGGCACGGAGCATTTTCGCTGGCAGGTGGTTGTCATCGACAACAACAGCAGCGACGATACGGTCCAGGTGGTGCGTCGCTACCAGCGCCAGTGGCCGGAGCAGATTCCCTTACACTATCTGTTTGAACCCCGCCAGGGGATTGCCTATGCCCGTCGCCGGGTGATTAACCAGTGTGCTAGTCCCTGGATTGGCTTCCTCGACGATGACAACTGGCCCGACGAGCACTGGGTAGCAGCTGCCTATGGGTTTGGGGCCAGCCATCCCCGGGTGGGTGCCTGGGGCGGCCAGATCCATCCCCAGTATGAAGTTCAACCCCCGGCAGAATTTAGCTCTTTGGCCTGCTGTCTGGCGGTGCTAGAGGGCAGCGACCAGCCCTACCGCTATGCTCCCGACCAGTGGCGCTTCCCGGCTGGGGCTGGCATGGTG
>PYEQ01000536.1 GCA_003017785.1 filamentous cyanobacterium CCP5
CCCCTGTTGTCTACGGTTGGGCTAGAGCTGACGGGCGTGGACACCGACGCTGCCTCCTTCTCGGCGGACTTCCAGGTGGGCTTTGCCATCACCGAAGAGACTGACTTTAGCTTCGATATCGATCCGTTCACACCCGTGGGCGGCACCATCAAGCATGAAGGCACGATCACCTTCAACGACATGGTGACCATCGGGGAATTCTCCATCGGCTTCGATGGTGATCGCGTCTCTGAGACCGCTAGCGGTTTCTTCGTGGCCGACACCCTCGAGGGGAACGGCCTGGAGATTCTCTTTGATATCGGTGCGCCTGCCTGCTGGAGATCACCGATACTGTGCTGACCATCGGCGAGGCGGATTTGCTGCTGGCCGATTTGGGCGACGCTCGAGTCGATGCTCAGCTTGATGGCGATGACGACGGCCCTGTGGAGCTTGTCGGCGATGAGGGCGACAACGACCTCACGGGTGGCAACAGCGACGACCTAATTGCCGGTGAACTGGGCAACGACCTGATCGAGGGCGGCGACGGCGACGATGTGCTCCGGGGCGATCGCAATGCTCGCAGCGCTCAGGTGGGCGAAGCTGGCGGCGATGACCTGATCTTCGGCGGGGCTGGCAACGATCGCATCGGCGGTAAGTCCGGTAACGATATCCTCTACGGCGAGGACGGCGACGACCAGATCTGGGGCGACGACGGCGACGACATCCTCTACGGTGGCCTGGGTAACGACCGGCTCATCGGGGACAACTTCTCGGGCGGCAGCGGTTCCGATATCTTCGTGCTGGCCGCTGGCGAAGGCACCGACACCATCGTGGACTTTGAGGTGGGCGTCGATTTCATCGGCCTGATGAGCGGGGTTAGCTTTGGAGCCCTCACCCGCGAAGGTAACGAACTGCGCTTCGGCGATGAGGTGCTGGCGATCGTCAACGGTGTCAATACCGCTGAGCTGACGGTAGACAGCTTCATTCCGTCTTTCCCTTAGGAACAGCATTTTCAGCCCCGGGCTGAAGATTCCCAGGCTCCAAACGCCCCAAGCTCACCGAGGCCTGGGGCGTATCCTTTTGCGTTCCTACAGGTTGGGAATTGCGTCTATGCAGCGCTCAGATAGTCGACAACAGCCTGGGCGATTTGCTGATTACCGGTTTTGGCCAACGGCTGCTTAGGCCGCAATGGCGGTGTTAGCGGCTGGGCCAAAAACCGCCAGCTCCCCTCAAAAAAGTCTTCCGCCTCGAGAATCCGATGTTCGTAGCTGGCGGCCATGCCGTCGATGAGCAGCTGGGCTTCGGCAAAATCATCGCGGGTGATGGTGATAATCGGCACGTCCTGACGGCAGGCTTCTGAGAAGGTGCTAAATCCCGGTTTTGACACGGCGCGGCCGCACAGGGGCATGAAATCCACCGGCCGCAGGGAGGGGTCCTGGATTTTGACCAGATTCGGCAGGTCGGGAGCGTTGCGATCAAAGGTGATAAACCGCCAGTTGGTAAATGCTTTGAGCCCTTCGTAGGGAATCTGCTGAAGTCCCAGACCGCCAAAGGTGAGCAGTACGGTTTTCTCTTTGGGAGCAGCCAGACTGTACTTTTGTCGCAGGTCGGTGGCATCAAAGCGAGGATCGCCGCCGGTCAGCCCAACATCCTCAATCACTGGAAACCCGGCCATGGGTTCATGGAACGGCAGGCGAAATAGGCGATCGCACTGGCTAAACCGCTCGGAAATCCAGTCGGCTATGTCCTCAAAACCTCCGCCCCAGGGGCGATAGATAAAATCCCAGCCGAAGTTACTCATCATCCAGCAGGGCACCCCGGCGGCGTGGGCAATGGAAACTGCGATCGGCGGAATATCCGCTAGTACTAGCTGCACCCCTGCCGAGCTTAAGAATGCCGACTCTTCCGCCACCCATTCGGCTTCCATCCCCTGGATATGCTGGAGTTTCTCCAAGGTAGCGGGTAAATCCATCTGAATACTGTCGGCTTGAATGACCCCCACATCAAAAGCGCGCTGCCGGTGGATAAAGTCCCCCTCGATATAGCAATCCAGCAGCCAGCGGGGTGCCGTCGTCGCCACAATCAGCTCCACCTCAGGGAGCAATTGTTGCACCGTTGCCGCCACCGCCGCCGCCCGCGTCGTGTGGCCAAAGCCGTGGTTGGTGATGGCGCTATAGAGAACTGGTTTAGCCATAAATGCTTCCGGTGGTGCTAGACAGGTAATGATTTGTTGTAGTGATGGATGAAATTCCACAGCAGTCCAATGTGGTTACGCAGACTGTTTGAGAACCCTAAACTGCACCGCACAAACCGAGAGACTCGCTGACGCAGTGTACAGTTGAACCGCTCAATGTAGCTGGTTTTGCCGTTGTCTTTGGTTACCACTCGATGACGCTTGGATGGCAGGACGCCCTGATACGCCTCCCAGGCATCGGTGTAGATCACGGCGCACTGACGATAGACGCCAGGCAACGAGTCCCAAAGCGCCTGAGTACTCTCTTGACTTCGATCACCGACATGAGCACCAAGGATTTCCCGGGTATGAGCATCGAAGGCGAGCCAGACCCACTGTTTGTTGCCTTTGTTGTCCACAAAAGACCAGAGTTCGTCGCACTGCACGCTCAAGGGCCATTTTTTTGGGCTGAACCCCAGCTTGGGTGTTCATTTGGCCCGATTTGGCGTTGGCATAATCCTGAAGCTATTGCTCGGAAACCTGCACTGCTCGGGCAATACCGGCCATCGAAATACGCTCTAAGAGCAGCCGGTCAACTAACTCGCGGGTTTCAGTATCGATGATTTTATTGGTTGGATCTTCGACAAACTGACGACCATAGGTTCGGCATAGATAACGCTGCTTGCCCGTGTGGATGTGGCCATTTTTGACTGTTTGCTTGGAAGTGCAGCTTGGACAACAGGGCATAAGTATGATCGCTTAGCTCCAGGCCTACCCTGACAAACCCCTCATTACTCCCAGGGCTCCACCCAAAAGGCTGATCTGACAACCGAGCTCGAAGCTTAAGTCAATCAACAGGCTCTTGTGAAGCCGCTGCTCTTCTACTGCAGAATGCGCATCCTTGAACTTCGACCGCACCCTACGGACTCAACATACAAGTCAATCAGCCTTAGACCAGTCTGGCTGCAGTTGGCCGGTCGTAGCTCAGCACCGGTAAATTCACTCGGCTCACCTTGGGAGCATACCCCAGCCACTGCACCGAGGTGCGAGCAAACTGCCCCGGAGAACCCGTCACGGCAAACTGGGTTGACCAGGCTGGGGCCGTGCTGCGCAGACCCAGGGCATCCAGTTCTCGGGCTGTCGCAGCCACCAAATGCACAGCCGGATTGACAAAGTTGACCGTTGGCGGCAGCAGCGGCTTTAGCACCGGCGCCAAGTGGGGATAGTGGGTACAGCCATAGATTAAGGTGTCAATCTGAGCCGCCCTCAGGGGCTCAAGGTAGCGCTCCGCGACCGTCCGAGTCTGAGGATCATGGATGCGGTTTTGCTCAATCAGGGGTACGAAATCGGGGCAGCCCACCTGCCACACCTGACAAGCAGCATTCACTTCTAGAATCGCCTGCCGATAGGCCTGGCTTTTGACCGTAGCCGCAGTAGCAATCAGCCCAATCCGACGACCATGGCGGGCGGCGGCCTGAGCCCCTGGCCAAATCAAGCCTAAAATC
>PYEQ01000537.1 GCA_003017785.1 filamentous cyanobacterium CCP5
GTATAAATGTCATTCCTGGTAGTAGGTTTTGCCGCCCATCTGGGCGGTGTGCTGCTGGCTGCGGCAGGCAAACTGCTGCAGGCCCTGGTACTTGCCTCGGCCTTTGCCATTGGGCTTGAGGGGATCCCCGCAAATCGGGCAAATTGGAGCATCTTCGGCTTTGGGCAAAATCTTTGGATCGGTGACGACGGCGACGGTTCCGGTGTTTGGAGGTGTTTGGAGAGGGGCGTTGGCCAAAGCTGGTTTGGGGCTAGTTTGGGGCAGGTTTGGGGACGGGTTTGGCGATGTGTTTGGAGAAAAGCTAGTGCGCTCCACCTGCTCCTTGGAGGCCATCAGCAGCGCCTGGTCGAGGCTTCTGGCTCCGGCGTACTCATAGGCGTTGAACGTCTTGAAGTCATAGGGCTGGCTGGGGTCGAGCTTGTCAAAGCCAAATTCACCCAGAGGCGGTAGCTCAATTACCTCCCGCTTGCCCTTGTTCACAAACAGGGCCGGACGATACTTGCGGGCTTCATCGGTGATAGCTTCGTTTTCCTTGTCGCACCAGTCATAGACGGCTCGGTAGTCGGTGGCCAAACGGGCGCTCTTGGTCTGGTCGGTAGAAGCGGCGAGATAGTCAAAGACGTTGGCCTCCACCACGATCTGAGCCAGGTTGTTGAAGAAGGCTTTGTCGATCACCTCTGATTTGCGCAGCTGCATGACGTTGGGGGTCTGGGTGCAGATAATGATGCCGATTTGTAGGTGCTCCCCTTCTTTGACCGCCTTGGCGATCGCGTTAATTACCACCTTGGCCGCTGAGATCTCATCTTCTCCGTCAAAGACCTTTTCCCCCGCCAGGGTAGACATGGTGTTGTCTAGCTCGTCGATGACGTAGTACACCCAGTCAAATTCGGCCCCCTGGCGAGCACTCTTCTCCCGCTGTCGCCTGAGGATCAGGCTCTCGATTTCAGCAGCCATCTTCAGAGCGTCGTGATAGGAGCGCCAGTCCGGGGCAATGCGCCAGTAATCCTTGCGGCTGCCGGCGCTGGGGTCGTAGCGCCGCAGCTTGAACTTTTCGCCTTCGAGCAGCTTGGCTCCGAGGATGTTGCGGACGGTGGGGGATTTGGATCCGCCTTTGTTAGCCGAGATGCGGAAGGCACAGGCATCTTTGACCAGGGCTTTGAACTTAGAGGCTTTGAGCCACTTGCGGTCAATCTCATCGCGGGTGAGGCGCTTTTGGAAGATCTGAATCGAGCAGCGGTAGGTGAGGGATTCAGAATCGTATTCAAACTGCACGGCTTTTTTAGAATCCAGCTCGTGCTGCAGCTTGAGGACCTGAGCGTTGAGCTTGGCGAGCACCTCTCTGGGCGGCTGGGGCCGACGGGCGGCGAAGTAGTAGGTTTCCTGGCCCGCTTCGGTATTGCGGCTGCGGTGGAGGGCATCGAGGATGATGCCCTGGGCGTGGGCGTGGCGAATTAGGATATTTCCCCGGTGGTGTTCGTAGCCTCCGGGGAACAGTCGGGGCGCTTCCAGATCGGCGATCGCGCTCTGGTAGTCCTGAATGACCCGGTTCTTCTGCTCGATCGCCCCTTGGAGGGATTCCACCTGGGCCTGGAGGGCCTGGTGTAGGTCGCTGTCGTTGAGCTGCTCTACATCGGCGGCGAGGCCCACAAATTCTTGCTCGTAGTGAGCGAGCTGTTGTCGGGCGCGATCTCGCTCTGCCGTGACCGCTTCTAGCTCAGCGCGAAGCTCAGAGAGCCACTTCTGCCGGTGCTTCTCGCAGCGCTTTTGGACGATCTGGGGAAGGGCCTGGCCCACCTGCTTGAGGCGGGCTTCATAGTTGCCTTTGACCTCAGCGACGACCTGGGCGAGGACGGCGTTTTCTTGCTCTTTGGCCAGTCGCTGCAGCTGAACATCAAATTCGGTTTCCCATTCCTGAATTTCAGATTGGGCCTGCGCCAGGGTGGCTTCTAGGGCAGCGACTTCTTGGGCGCGTTGGCGTTCGATGTCAGCGATCGCTCGGGTTTTTTCTTTGAGAGCCTGGGCTACTTTTTGATCGGCGGCGTTTTGCTCGTAGGCGCGGCCCCGGTTGAAGTCCTGCTCCTGGTTGACGTCGATGGCATTTTTCAGGGATTGAATGTGGGCTTCGGCCCGCTGAAGCTGCTCGATGAGCGATCGCTCGGAGGCGTTGAGGGTGGCGACAGCGGCTTCTGAAACCACCAGACGCTTTTGGAGCTGGGTGAGGACTTCGGTAGATTTTTGGGCCTGCTGGGTTGTGGCGGTGAGCTGACGGTTGAGGGATTCGTTCTGGCCCTCCAGGCTGTCTCTAATCCTCTTAATTTGAGCCAGCTCGTGGCGGAGGGCGTTGAGCCGTGCTTTCAAGTCGCTAGCTTCAAGACGGTGATCCTTGGTGGACTGGTAGCCGTGGAGGCTGGCAACGGTGCCCACCAGCACGGATCCGGCCAGTAAGCCGGTGGTAAAGCCGGCTCTGGCGTTGTTGCTCTGGATGCGAGCCACCAGGTTGGCTCCGGCCATAAAGCCCCCGATGGCAACCATTGCCCAAAGCCAGAGCCTGGGAGATCGCCGCTGCTGTTTCATCCGTCAGCCCCCCTGAGAATGTTCTGACAAAGTTTTGCATTTTGAATTTTGCATTTTGAATTCCGCGCAGCGTCCCTAATAGTCCGCCCCAATCGGCAGCGGTTCGGTGCTATCGGTGTTGAGGTCGTCATCCAGCAGCTTGGCGGTCTTGCGCTCCAATCGAGCAATTTGAGCCGAACGATAGGCATGTTCCTGCTGGGCCTTCTGGGTGACCAGATCCCGCAGGCCCTCTAGCCCTTCGGCTTCCAGCGCCTTGTGGAGGGTCTTCTCGCGCTCCAGGCGGGTGGTTTCAATTTGAGCTTCATGGCGGGCCACTTCTGAGCTGACGCCTTCTAAGCCGGTGGCGGCTTTGACGCGGGAGGTGAGCATCTTGGCGAGATCGCTGCGCAGGCCCTCGACTTCGTTGCCGAGGACAGCGTTCTCTCGCATGATCTTGACGCCGTTGATCTTGCGCTTGATGGTGGCCAGCATTCGGTTGAATTCGGCATCGGCAATCTCAGGGGCATTGCCCGATACCTGGGTGTAGTCGGTCGGAGAGAGGTCAGAAACGTTGTCTAGGGTTTGGATGGGGGGCTTGGAATGCTCGTCCCGTACCAGGGTGGCGCTTTGGACCAGGGTTTGGGCAATGCTTTCTTGGGCGGTGGGGTTGGCCCCACTTTGGACGGTTTTGGCAATACCGGGCGAACGCTTGGCGGCTCGGTCAGTGGCCCCTTTGATGTCACGGATGCTGCGAGGCATGGAATCTCCTTTGGCGATGCGTTGATGGGTTTGGTGAAGTGTTTGGAGTGCTAGGCCAGCGGGCGATCTGGCGTTTGCTGATATTGACGAATGCAGTTGAAGGCAATGCCGAGTGCTGATTGAGCACTGCTGAGCATGATGGTTTGGGCTGCAAGCAGCGGCTGACGGGTGATCTGGTGCTCCAGGTGTTCGTTGATGGCCGTGAGCTGTTCGGCAATGTCGTTCAGGACTTCTCGACTCCAGGGCGGGGGACTGGGTTGAGGCGGGGGCTGAGGGGCCGGATGCTGAATGGTGACGCAGGAAACCACGTCGGGGCGCTGGCCCAGGGTGGCGGCGATGACGCG
>PYEQ01000538.1 GCA_003017785.1 filamentous cyanobacterium CCP5
CTTCAGGGCCAGATCGACTTGGGGTCGTCATCTCCTGACGGGGGACAAAGCTGGCAGCAGCATCCGGGCGATCGGCTAGCAGGCTGGGAGCCGACGGGCTGCCCTGGGCCAGCCTTTGACCAGCCGCAGCGGACGAATTGGTACTGGGCGAACTCGCTTGTGGAGAGGCTGACGGAATCCCTGTCGGAGCACTGGGCCTAGCCGGCACCACAATCGTTCTGGCTAGGGTGCGGGGAATGTCGACGGTCGAGGTCACGGATCGAGGTGAATTGGCTCGCACCCGTTCGGCCAGGGCTCGAATCCGCTGCTGGACCTCCTGACGATTGCTGAGCTGAGGAAGACCAGAGGTCGAGCGCTGCACCTGGGAACTGGACGGGCTCGGCAGGCTTCTCCCTGGGGCTGATAGCTCAGCCTGTCTACGCTCAAGTCTGGCCTGGAGGCGATCGCCGCTGCTCGCCTGGGCCGTTTCCGGAACGCTGTTATCGCGGGCAATCTCCCCGGCTACAGGCGCCTGACGGTCAAGCTGACTGCCCTGATCGGGCTCGGGCTCAGGCAGCGCACGCGCATCCGTAGCGGCCGAGTCGGTGAGCGATTGTGACGAACAGGCCGCAGCCAAGGTGATAATTCCGCCCCAGGAGGCAAGAGCCCAAACGCGCATAGTCAATTCCCATGAATGGTGCACTATCCCTTTTTACGGGCGGCGATCGCGCCATCAGCATGAACCTAAGCAGAAAAAGCCAGCCTAATTTAAAGATTTCGCAAATCCATCTGGCCCATGCCGCCTGGGGGGGAGCTACATGGAGCGAATGAGTGCTGATTTTGATTTGACTCCCTTGGCCTAAAGTCTGATTCAAGGATTGTTTAAATCCCTTTTTCTATAGATGCTGCCAGGAAAACGATTAGATATCTTGAAACCTAATCGGCCTAGAAAAGACAATATTTGCTCACAGGAAAAAACTACCCTGGCCATCCCTGGGCCGACGTTGAGAGAATCTATTTGGAGAACTTTAATGATGTCTAATAGACAGTTTAATGTACCCCTTAAGCGATTGCCCCAAACGGCAGGTGTCGTCGCATTTATTGTCGCTGCCAGCGTACTTCCTGCCTGCACTACCGAGGGAACTGAACCCATCACCGAAGAACCCGTTTCCACCGAAACTGTCGAGGCTGAGAATGCCCAGGTCGGAGAAATTACGGACGCCCTTGAGCGCTATGAAGGCACCTTGGTAACAGTGCGTGAAGAAATTTCAGATGTCGTAGGGGAATACGCTTTCCTGCTGGATGAAGATGACTTTTTTGGCGGCGAAGAACTGCTAGTGATTAACGCTTCTGGTACTCCCATTGAAATACCTGCTGATCCGGGGGTAGCGGTGCAGGTGACTGGTGTTGTGCGCGAACTGATGATCGCCGACATCAACGAAGAGTTTGATGTGGATCTTGATCCCGACCTGTTTGTTGACTATGAACAGCAGCCTGTAATCGTGGCCGAATCGGCAGCTCTGTCTCCTGATCCGGCAGAAGCCGCTTCTGACCCAGAACAATACTATGGCCAGCGGTTGGCGATTGTGGGTGATATTGAAACCACCCTTAGTTCCAATAGCTTCTTACTGGATGAGGATGCGTTCTTCGGCGGTGAAGATTTGCTGGTCATTAGTCCTGATGGCACCGTCAGCACTAATGCCGACGATGAAGTCGCTATCACTGGGGTATTGAGACCCTACATTGCGGCTGATTTCGAGCAGGAGTACGAACTGGGCTGGGATCTTGACTTCCAAGAGCAGATCGAAGCTGAATACAATCAAGAGCCGGTGTTTGTGGCTGATAGCATCTATCCCGCTGATGATGAATAGGCCAACGTTTTTCGTCAGGGGGAGTACGCCGATAGCTTGATGCGGAGAGCTTTCAAAATCGGTGCTGCTGGAGTGCAAACTAGTCGCTCTGCATTCTAATCGCCACTCGTCTCCTTGACCTTACCGTTCACGGGGAAGTAGCGGCTGAACGGACCGCTGCTTTCACGGCTGATTTACCTGCCCTAGGCCAACAGCTAGCCTGCGATCGCATGTCTCTCTATGTGCGTTCTCCGGCGACCGGCCTGGGGCAGGTGCCCTTTTGCTGGCGTCACTCTCCAAAAGTACCGCTGGTCTATGACGAAGACTGGCAGCCAGAACCCAGATCCCTGGTTCAGGAAGCCCCCATGTTTGCCGCTGCCCTGCGGGGGGAGCCGTCGCTATTTGTTGAGGATGTGGCAACGGCTGACCCAGATATCCTAACCGGGAGTTTGAGCAGGAACACTTCGGCCACCGGGCGCTGATCCACGCCCACATCTACCGGGGCGGACAGCTGTGGGGAGTTTTGCAGCCCTGCCAGTTTGGTCAGCCCCATCATTGGAGCCGGAGCGATCGCGATCGGGGCATCAGGTGGTTGAGACCATCACCGACAGCGTGATTACCTGCGTGACCCACTCCATGCCCGTACTGGGCTAGCCAGGAGCCCTGGAATAAGCCTGGTCATAGATGCTTGACGCAACTTCACGGAACTCTGAGCTTTAGGCGATTTCACGGAAATAAAAATGTAAACAGGTTTTGACTTTAGTATTCTCCGATACTGAAGTGAAGCTAGGATAAATCCTGGAAATTAGTTCTGGCTGCTATGGCTCAACTCACTGCATCCGCTGTTTTGGCCAGCGTTCGTTCTGGTCAGTCTCTACAAAATGCTGAACTCAGCGCCATCGACCTGCGAGGGGTCGCCTTAAACGGCGCTAACCTGGCGGGAGCCTATCTGCGCCGGGCTCAGCTCCAGCAAGCCTCCATGCAGAGAACGGACCTGACCGGAGCCACGCTGGTGTTGGCTGATTTGTCAGAAGCCCTTTTAGAGGACGCTAATCTAAGTTCAGCCACGTTGATTCAGGCGAATCTCACCGGCATTTGTCTGAGGCGGGCGATCGCCACGGCTACTCGACTGTACGGAGCCCGGTTGGACGGTGCTGACGGTACCTGGGCCAGCTTTCGACAGGCGGATTTGCAGCAGACCAGCGGGCCGCGATCGCGCTGGCAATATGCCTGCTTTGTTGACGCCAACCTGGGGGAGTCCAACTTTAGCCAGTCCAGCTTTGAAGGAGCCAAGCTGAATCACTCCCAGTGGCACCGGGCGGTTTTGCTGGGGGCTTCCTTCGCCGCCGCTGACCTGACCCAGGCGGATATGACGGCAGCCATTCTGGTGGGGGCCAACCTGTCAGAGGCCCAGGCCGTCAATGCCAACTTCCAGCGGGCCGACCTGACCGGGAGCACCCTGCGGCGATCGCAGCTTGACTTTGCCACCTTTTGGAACGGCGTGCTGATGGAAGCGGATTTGCGCCGGACTTCTCTGTTCCAAACTCGATTTGAATATGCCAACCTGAGCGGAGCCAATCTGGCCCACGCAGATCTGCGGGGGGCAAGCTTCGAGAAAGCTCAGCTAGAGGAAGCGTGCTTTGACGAGGCCCAGGTAGCAGGGGCCGTTTTCACCGACGCGACTGGACTGTCTCAGGCCCAACGGCAGTGGTTGAAGGCGCGTGGGGGGTTGAATCTGTAGGCGGGCATTTCGACTCCGCTCAATGCTCGTCCGATTGTAGAACCGAGGGTTGAGCGGGGCCAAACCCCGGAACCATAAGCTGG
>PYEQ01000539.1 GCA_003017785.1 filamentous cyanobacterium CCP5
GCGACATGGTGCTGTTTGACCACCGAGCGACGACCCAGGAAGGAAACGGCTTGCTGAGTCTCGATGGTGTCAACTTCGGGGGTAGAGGTTTCGTAGGACTTGCCGAGGAAAGAGAGTTTCATGGTGGGGGCTCCTTGGGTTTGGCTGTTGGATACAGGGTGTGATGGTTGCTGAGTCTGAACCAGCGACTATTAGGGACTAGGCAGACGTTAGAGGATGGGGTTCTGGGTCGGCTCAAGGGAGGATTCAGCTTTGCCCAGGAGGTTGCGATTCTTCAACATGCGCTCCTGGATGGCTTGACGACGCTGGGCGCGGGTGGTGGTGGTGGGGTTCATGGTGGGGCTCCTTGGTTTGGCTGTTGAATACAGTGTGCGATGTAGGCCGAGTCTGAACCAGCGACTATTAGGGACTTAGGCCAGGACTTAAGCAGAAGTTTGCGTTGTCTCTGTGTCTCTAAATCAGGAAACAGCCCAGGAGGTTTCAATTCCTGGGCTGTTCGGGTGTTTGTGGTCAGCAGTGGTGGTGATGCCTATCACGACATCCAGGGGGGCACCAGGCAGGACGGTACATCGGGCCAGTAGAAGGTGCTGATCTTCTCTTCCATCGCATCGGAGATATAGCCGCTGGCTTCGCTGTCCTCGAAGTAGTGAAAGATGGGGTCGCTATAGCGTTTGCCCTGGGGATGCTGAAAGCGGGCGAGGGGTGGCCCGTTGGCAGGTCTAAAGGCGGCGCTGGTAGAAGTATCGTAGTCGGGATGCCAGTCGTCGCCGGATAGGGTGTAGGACTGTCCTGATACAAAGAACCAGGCTTTAGCGACAACAGAGCCGTCATAGCCGAAGCAGACGGAAGCATTTTGGGGAATGGTCAGCCCCGGACCGGCACTATTGGCGATATCGTTTGGTCCCCAAGGACCATCGGGGTGGCCATCGCTATCTCTATCGTCAGCAATGCCGTCGCCGGTGGCATCATCCACTAAACCATCACCGTTCCAGTCGTGGCGGCTGGGATTGTAGGTTTCGGGGGTGAAATCCGAGAGGCTGCTGCCTGGATCTGGGTCGCCGCTGCCGGGGTCAGGATCTGGAGGGGGATCTGAGCCGGTATCGCCGGTGCCAGGGTCGCTGCCCCCTCCATTAGAACTACCGGAACCAGAGCTATCACCAGGAAGGCTACCGCCACCATTGCCTGGACTGCTGACAGCCCCACCAATCGCCTGCCCGGAGGGAGAGGGAATCGCTACCTGCTCCCCCAAAGCTTCCTCAGTAATCTCAGAACCTGGAATGGCGGCGACCTCAGGAAAGCCTGTCCAGTCAGCGAGTTTGTAGAGGTGTCCGTTGCGGCAGAGTAGGCCGTTGAGAGTGGGTAGATCGCTCAAGCGGAACTCTGCTAAGGAACGCATTCCCGCCACGGGCAGCAGCAAAAAGTCGTTGAAGTTGATCTGGCTGGTTTCCCTTAGATTCAAGAAGCCGCAGGCGTTTACCTGACGGCTAAAGGTGCGATAGAGGCCGGGATAGGTGACGGTGAGACGGCGGTTGGGCTGGCCAGTGACGACGACTAGATTGCCGGTGCTGGCGTTGAGGAAGGGGGTGGTTCTGGGTTCATCGAGGACGCCTGCTCGACAGGGGGGCTGGATCTGACGCGGCAGGTTGCTGGGATTGATCACCTGTCCATTCACCTGCACGGTGCTGAGGGGATAGTTGCGGCTCGGGCTGATCACCAGCAGGCCACAGGGGTTGGTAGTAAGGGTGCGGCTGGGGGAGGCATCGACGCCGACTCTGACCCGTGAACCAGGGGTGAGGTCGTAGACGGTGACGGAGCCATCGGGTTCTTGGAAGATGCGGCCATTGAGGGCTAGAGCTGGGGCGGCGACCAGCAAGGCGAGTCCTGCCGCTGAGAGGGAATACAGCAGTCGTTTCATAGGATTTCAATCTCTACAAGAAAGCCCCCTTGCAACGAAGGGGGCTAGCACTAACAAGGAGCAAACAGATATGGGCTTGGACTTACCAGGCCGCTGGCACGTAAAGGCTCCCGGTGCGGCAGACGGGTTCGAGTCCCGCTGCTGGGAGGGTCGAGATCTGGTAAGGACTGCCCATGACCTCGAAGGCATCCAGCTCTGGTCGGGTCAAATCGTAGGTGCTGGTGCTGGTGATGCTGGCAAAGCCGCAGGCATTCGCCGTGACGTTACGAGAGCGGCCACCGCTAAAGCTGGCTTCATAAACGGTATTGGGAGATTTGACGATGACCACTTCCCCTGCGCCGGTCTTGAAGTCATTGCTCCTGGCTTCTTCGAGGGTGCCATCAACGCAGCGGGGCAGCAACTGGGTGGGCAGAGATGTCTGGTCAATGGCGGCACCATCGACGCTGAGCAGGTTGCTGATAGGAACGGTGCTGGTGCTGCGGAGGACAATCAGGCCGCAGGGGTTCGCGGTGACTCGACGGGAGGAAACGGCCCCCGGAAAGGTCACAGAAATCCGTTCACCCGGAGAGCGGTTGGCCAGGATGACGGCCTCAGACCCATTGGAGCGAGTGACCTTGTAGACGTTGTTGCCGCTGTAGGTTTGGGCGAAGGCCGGAGCCGCCATCGCCACAGCCAAACCGATCAGCCCGAGCCGCGCTGCGCGTTGTTTGATATTCATGGGAGTCAGATTGCAGAAGAGAGTGAAGGTCGCGTGTGATGCGATGAATCAAAAATAGAGCGCTTGATCTTCTCTACTCCACGGGATATTTACGATGAAAAATCAGGAAGTTTTTTAGCGCCAACGCAAAAATAATCCGTAGCGGTACGGATTGAAGGAATGGGAGATGCGCTATGGAGAGGAAATCAGGCGGTTGGCTCAAAGCTTTGCGTAGTGTGCTTTTCGAGCCAGTCGAAAATTCTTTCTAGCTGCTGGGTGGTGACCAAACCATACTGCCAGAGCACCATGGGCAGCAGGTTTTCGGCACTGCCAGTCTGCCGTAGCCCCAGCTTAATGGAGTCGATGGGGACGGCCAGTTCGTGACGGAGAAAGGCGATGAGGTCGTTCTGGGGGAAGGTTTTCATGGCAATGAAAGCCCTGATGATTGCAGCTATTGACAGAAGATAACGGGCTTCCCTGAGGAAAGGCTGAGTCTGGGGACAGAAGTTAACAGTGATCTGGCTCTTACCCAGGGGGCGCTGTCTAGACTCATCCGCTGTAGTCGTCGGTAAGGCCGCAGCTGGGACTAAAAGCCAAATCTCTACCCGAGGGGATTTCGTTCCCCTCGGACTCCTACGACCAGGACGGACCGCCGTCCTGGACCTCCCGGAAGGGTTTGTCTGTGAGAAGTGTTTTAGCGCTTCGCATCGGTGGGGCGGCAGGGGGATGGTTGCTGTTAGTGCTGTAGGAGACTGCTTCACCCCTTACGCCTCACTCCTTACGCCTCGCTTGTAGTCCCTGAACTAGCAGTTCTACATGGTTCAATCGCTGTCTGAGCTGACTGAGTTCGTCGTCGGGGTTGGGGGGCAGCAGGTATTGGGTGAGGGCAGCGATCGCCACATCAGATCGCTTTTGGCCGGTGGTGGTGCAGAGCTGGGTGATTAGCTGGTCGAGGTCGACGGGGATGCGGACGGAGAGGAGGGGATTACCTTTGCTCATAGGGGTGATGACAAAAAGCCCTGATGGGGTGATGACAA
>PYEQ01000031.1 GCA_003017785.1 filamentous cyanobacterium CCP5
CGTGGGAGGCGAAGGCCCCGGCGGCTACGCCAGCGGCTCCTAGAATGGCGGCGATCGCCCAAAATAACTTATACAGCGCCACAGCTAGATTCCTAATCTCTTCGGTAGCTTGATTCTAAGCGCTGTCCCCAAGGAATCTACTCCTTTGCCTTGAAGCCGATCTGAAAGCGCGCCAGAATATTAATGAAGAAATGCTGCGCAGCATTTCTACTGTTGTTTTTTCCGTTCTGCGGTCGCTGTCTGTTTATGGCCTCCTCTACCGTCCGTTCTACCCAGTCTGCTGCGACTCCTGAGTCTCCCCAGCGGCTGAAAGTAGACGTAGCCATCGTTGGCGGCGGCATCGTGGGGCTGACCTTGGCCGCTGCCCTAAGGGACACCCCCATCAGCGTAGCCGTGATCGAAGCCCAAACCCCTCAGCAGGCCGCGTCGCGACAGCGAGCCTACGCGTTCTCTTTAACCTCTGCCGATATTTTTCGCGGCCTCGGTCTCTGGGAAGCGATTGCGCCCCGAATCGTACCGTTTTCCCAGGTACGCCTGTCCGATGGGGACTTCGGCCAGGCCGTCGTTTTTCGTCCTAAGGACATTGGCCGCTCCGCCGTTTACTACTCCGCAGAACACTCGGTGCTGATGGAAGCCCTGCAGCAGGCCGTTTGTACCTGTCCCCGCATTCACTTCCTGAGTCCGGCCCAGATGGACTCAAGCAGCCGTCATCCCGATCAGACCGATCTAACCGTGCAAACGGCCGACGGGGAAAGGTTGCTATCAGCCACCCTGGTGGTGGCCGCAGACGGCCAGCGATCGCCCCTGCGGCAGCAGGCCCAGATTGACACTTTCGGTTGGAAATACTGGCAGTCGTGCATTACGACCGTGGTCGAGCCCGAGTACGACCATGGCCGAATCGCCTACGAGCGGTTCTGGCCCAGCGGCCCGTTTGCCATTTTGCCCCTACCCGACGGACGCTGTCAAATCGTCTGGACGGCGCCCCACGGGGAAGCAAAAGCGCTAATGGCCCTACCTGAAGACGAATTCTTAGCCCAGCTCCAGGACCGCTATGGCAGCCAGATGGGCCGTCTCCAGATGCTCAGCCAACCGCTGATGTTCCCGGTGCAGCTGATGCAGAGTAGCCGCTACGTCCAACCTTCCCTGGCACTAATCGGCGATGCGGCCCACGCCTGCCACCCTGTCGGGGGTCAGGGCTTAAATATGGGAATTCGAGATGCGGCGGCCCTAGCAGAGGTTCTGATCGCCGCCCGAGAACGGGGGGAGCCGCTCAATGGGGCGGCGGTGCTGAAGCGCTATGAGCGCTGGCGTCGCCTCGAAAACTGGGTAATCTTGAGCTTCACGGATCTGCTCAACCGCAGTTTTTCAAACCAGATTTTGCCCATGGTCGGGCTACGGCGGCTGGGCATTGTCCTGCTACAGAAAGTCCAGCCCCTCAAGCACCTGGCCCTGCGGCTGATGACGGGGCAGCTTGGGCGAGTGCCAAAAATTGCTCGCTCCGAATAGGGTTTGGGCAGCTGCTGCTCTGCGGTGGTTAGTCCTCGACGGTAGAATTAAAATCCTCGAGCTGATCGCCATCGTCGAAGCTCTCCAGGGAGTGGGTCAACTCATCGCACAGTTCTTGGAGGGTCTGATTGGTGCTACGGCGAGAAACGCGGCGGTATTTTTTGGCCTGGAGGCGAGGCTCCCGATGGGTTTGCCCGGCCACGGTGGATTTGACCTTGTAAGCGGCCTCCGGATCGGCCTGCTGGTTGCGGACTGACTGATGGGCGATCGCCTCATCTAGCAGCGATAGATAAATTTCATGGCGCTCCCAGTCAGTACCCACCGCACAGCCGGGCTCATCCCGATGCAGGCAGTCACTAAACTGGCAAGACTGGCGGGCTAACCGCTGCCGAATCTCAGGAAAGTAATTTTCTAACGCCTCTGGGGAACAGGCAATGTCTGGCTGGTTGAACCCCGGAGTGTCAGCCAGGAGTCCATCGGGTAGCTCGAATAGCTCCACATGGCGGGTGGTGTGGCGGCCCCGCCCCAGCTTGCCGGATACTGAGCTGGTACGCAGATCGGCCTCGGGAGCCAAGCGGTTAATCAGACTCGATTTGCCCACCCCAGACGGTCCTGACAGCACGGTGACGTGACCAGCCAGCCTATTCCTGAGGGCCTGCTGATCGGCATCGGCAAACAGGCTCACGGCAAGGGGGGCATATCCCCAAGCTTGCAACCGCTGTCGCCACTGCTCGAGCACCCCTGGCTCGACTAAATCGCGCTTGGTCAAACAAAGCTGCACCGATAGGTCCGTGGCTTCGGCTTTGATCAAGAAGCGGCTGAGCTGATAGCTGTCCAGACTAGGTTCTGCCAGGGCAAACACCAGCAAAATCTGGTCGGCATTAGCTACCGGCGGCCGATCCAGCACAGATCGCCTGGGAGCGACTTCTGCGATCGCCCCACGCCCGCCGATCCAGTCTGCTTCCTCGATACGCACCCGATCACCGACCATCACCTGCTGTCCCATTTTCTTGAGCCGAGCTCGACGGGTACAGAGCAGGGCCTGAGAGGCGGCGGTTGGAGGAACAGAATCTAAGCGTACCCAGTAGTAGTTAGCCTGGGCCGCCAGCACCATGCCCCACAGAGCCAGATCAAGAATTCCATCATTCGTCGTATGGAAGCCCAAAACGCCCTATTCCCCGACCGCAGACTGGCGCACTTGGAGGACGAAATAGTCAGCACAGTCGACCAGTCGCTCCACCTGGTAGCCCGCCATCGTTAAGCTGTCAGGCACTTGCTCAACGGGCTCACCGGGGTCGAGCCAGACTTCCAATAGCTGGCCCGCCGCCATCTGATCTAGCTTTAATTTGGTCCGCACAAAATTGATCGGGCAGGGAGTACCGCGCAAATCTAAACTGGCGTCTGCCTGAGGAATTTCAGTCTTAGGTCCCATCATCCTCGGAATAGTCCCCCCAAGAAGCCTTCGAGACCGCCACGATTGACCTGATCGCCCCGAATCTCAGCCAGCTTAGCGATCAGTTCTTTCTCTTCAGGCTTGAGGCGAGTGGGAATTTCGACCTGCACCGTAATCAAATGATCACCACGGCTGACCGGATTACCCAATCGGGGTACCCCTCGGTCTGCCAGGGTCAAGACCGTCCCTGGCTGAGTGCCAGCAGGCACATCTAGCTCCACCGGTCCATCCACGGTACTGACCTCAAGCTTACTGCCCAAGATAGCCTGTAGATAGCTGATCTTGAGTTCGGAGTGGATGTTGATGCCATCCCGGCGGAACTGAGCGTCTTCCCGCACAAACAAGTAAACGTATAAGTCGCCAGCGGGACCACCCCGCATGCCCGCATCTCCCTCCCCGGACACTCGCAGTCGAGTACCGTTATCGACTCCGGCAGGCACGTTAATTTTCAGTTTTTTGCTTTCCTGAACCTGGCCGCTGCCGTTACAGGTCTGGCAGCGCTCTTCAATTACCTCGCCGGTACCGCTACAGGTAGGACAGGCCGAAACCTGAGTAAAGCTACCAAATGGGGTGCGCGTGGCGCGACGGACCTGGCCACTGCCGCTACAGGTGCCGCAGGTAGAGGGCCGCGTCCCTTCTTTAGCGCCGCTGCCGCTGCAAGTGCCACAGGTTTCGAGGTGGCTAATTTTGATTTCTTTTTCACCCCCAAACACTGCCTCCTTGAAGTCGAGCTTGAGGTCTAAGCGAAGATCGTCTCCCCGCATCGGGCCCCGGCGGCGAGCCGACTGGCCGCCCATGCCTCCCCCGGGGAAATTGCTAAAAAAGCTTTCAAAGATATCGGCAAACCCGCCCATGTCGCCCATATCTTGGAAGCCGCCGCCAGCCGCAGCACCACTGACTCCAGCTTCGCCAAAGCGATCATAACGGGCTCGCATCTGGGGTTCAGAGAGAACTTCGTAGGCGCGGTTGATTTCTTTGAAGGTTTCCTCGGCGCCAGGATCCTTATTGACATCTGGATGATACTTGCGAGCCATGCGGCGATAGGCTCGCTTTAATTCGTCGGAGTCAGCACTACGGGAGACACCGAGCAGGTCGTAATAATCACGGGCCATGGGGCTACCTAGGCAACTGCAGCAACAACGTCTAAGACTGAAGCCATTGTAGGGATCCCTTAACCAAGTGGCTAGGTGGGATTTTCCTCACCCATCAGTCTATGGCCTCGTAATCAGCGGTGACTGTAGCGTCTAAATCGCTTTCATCAGCGTCTAAATCGCTTTCATAGCCGGCGGCGGCGGTGCTAGCCGGTCCTTCGCCACCGTTAGCGCTGCTGATGGCGTCCGCCGATTCATCGCTATCGAGCCCATTGGTCTGCTGATACAGAGTGGCTCCCACGCTAAACAGGGACTGCTGCAGCAAATCAAGACAGGTTTGGAGTTCTTCGGGGGTGGTGTTGCGGTTAGAAATCGCTGCCCGTAGTTCGCTGGCTTTCTCTTCGAGGTCTACCTTTAGGGATTCGTCTAGGCGATCGGCGTTTTGCCGCATCGTATCTTCGTAGCTGTAAAAGAGATTATCGGCTCGATTTTTCAGATCGGCGATCGCCCGTTGACGGCGATCCTCATCAGCATAGAGTTCGGCCTCAGCCCGCATCCGCTCCACTTCGTCGCCGCCGAGGCCACCGGTGTTAGTGATCCGAACGCTTTGTTCGCGACCAGTCCCCTTATCGAGAGCGCTAATTTGCAAGATGCCATCGGCATCAATTTCAAAAGACACTTCAATCTGGGGAATGCCCCGGGGAGCGGGCGGGATCCCGGTGAGTTGGAATTTACCCAGACTCTTGTTGTCTTTGGCCATGGCCCGCTCTCCCTGCAGGGCATGAATTTCCACCGAAGTTTGGCCATCGGTTGCAGTTGAGAAAATTTGAGTCTTACTGGTAGGAATTGTCGTGTTGCGCTCAATGATTTTTGTAAACACTTCTCCTAGGGTCTCGATGCCCAGGGACAAAGGCGTGATGTCTAGCAGCAGCAGATCTTTGACCTCGCCGCCAAGCACGCCGGCCTGGATAGAAGCCCCCAAGGCCACAGCCTCATCGGGATTAACAGAACGATCCGGAGTTTTCCCCTCGAAGTAATCGGTGATTGCCTGCTGAACTGCCGGAATCCGAGTAGATCCGCCTACCAGCAGAATCCGGTCAATATCCTGGTGGGTAAGCTCGGCGTCCTTAAGCGCCTGAGTCACCGGATCAATGGTGGCTTTGATTAGATCCTGGGCGAGTTGCTCAAACTGAGAACGGCTCAGGGCCGTTTCTAGATGCTTGGGCCCGGAAGCATCGGCGGTAATAAACGGCAGGTTAATCGTAGTCTGGGCCATATTAGAGAGCTCAATCTTGGCTTTTTCAGCCGCCTCTCGAATGCGCTGCAGCGCCATTCGATCCTGGGACAGATCGATGCCCTCTTGCTGATGGAAATTTTGGAGTATCCAGTCAGTAATACAGTTATCAAAATCATCACCGCCGAGATGATTATTGCCAGAGGTGGCTTTTACTTCAAAAACCCCATCCCCCAGCTGCAAAATAGAGACATCGAAAGTGCCACCCCCCAGGTCAAAGACCAGAATAGTCTGGTCTTGGTCCTGCTTATCCATGCCATAGGACAAAGCGGCGGCGGTCGGTTCATTAATAATCCGCAGCACCTCAAGGCCCGCGATCGTGCCTGCGTCTTTAGTGGCTTGACGTTGAGCATCGGTAAAGTAAGCCGGCACGGTGATGACAGCCTGAACCACCTCTTCTCCGAGGTAAGCCTCTGCATCTTGCTTGAGTTTTTGCAGCACCATCGCAGATATTTCCTGGGGGGTGAAATGCTTACCCCGAATGGAAACATCGACGGTGTCGTCCCGTCCTTTAACGCATTCGTAAGGAACCCGGGAGCGCTCAGCCTCAGTGTCGTCCCAGCGACGCCCAATAAAGCGTTTGATACTGTACACGGTGTTTTCGGCATTCGTGACGGCCTGACGCTTGGCCAGTTGGCCAACTAGGCGCTCACCACCTTTTCCAAACCCGACCATGCTGGGGACTGTGCGCCCCCCCTCGGTGCTAGAAATGACCGCTGGCTTACCGCCCTCTAGAACGGCTACGCAGCTGTTGGTCGTGCCTAAATCAATTCCGATAACTTTACCCATAGCTCGCTGTGGTAGACATATCGAGGCGTATCAAAACAGGGTCGTGGCTTCAGCTCATTTGTGAAGTCAGCATGGGAAAGGAGCCTCTCCGAACAGGCCATTCCCCGTGAAAACCCGTGAGTCAGGAAAACCCTTTACAAAGGTTGCCCGTAACTACCCGTCAAATTACTCTCCACCCCGACCGTCATCAGGATCAGTAAAGGATATGTTTACCGATTACTCATTATCATCCGGCTCAGATGAAGACTCGGGCTCAGGTTCGGGCGGTGCAGCGACTTTTACCATCGCGTGGCGCAAAACCCGTTCACCTAGTAGATACCCCCGTAAAAATTCTTCAATAATTACTCCTTCAGGGTGATCGCTGGTGGGCTCCCTCATCACCGCTTCATGCAAGTTGGGGTCAAATTCTTCACCCTCAACTCGCATCGGGGCAACGCCCAGTCGCTTCAGGCAGTCTACCAGCTGCTTATAAACACTCTGATAGCTTTTATGAATCGTCATTTCTTGTTCGGTCTGGGGCTTGATTTGCGATCGCGCCCGCTCGAAGTTATCAATCACCGGCAGCATTTCAACGACAGTGTTACCGCGCACTTGAGTTTCAAGGTCCTCTTTTTCTTTGCCAGTGCGCTTGCGGTAGTTCTCAAAATCCGCGGCAATCCGCATGTACTGGCCGGTTCGATCTTCTAGCTGGGCTTTGAGTCCCTGCACCTGTCGCTGTAAATCAGCCACTAAAACGGAGCTACCGTCCTGCTCAGGGCTGGAGGCATTAGCATCAACTTCCTCTGCCTCACCTGCTGAAACCGAGGCTTCACTCGACGCATGCTCTTCAAAATCAATCTCGACAGCGGCATCTTCCACACGGAGTTCTTCAAGATCGTCTGCACCGTCTGCTGAAGTGCCCTGGGGATTTTCAGTTCGATTTTCGTCGTCAATCATGATGCCTGTGACCTAGATACCTAATCTCTGTTGATCTCTGTTGAGTTGCCCTTAGCCCAGCTCTTTGAGTTGGGCTGACCACCTGCGTCTGCGGCAAATCACTCTTATGGCGGTCGGCTAAAGCCAAGCAATATCCTATCTTAATGTCTCCCTGAGTCGTGAAGCATTCTAAAGTCAGCCTGTGCCCGAGCCCAAAAGAAGACTGAGAAAGGGGGCGTGAACTGCCTTTAGCATAGTCATCCACAGGGGATGGGGCTATTATCGGAACACGCGCCCATGGATGAAGTCGTACTGAGTAACTTTACTCCAGCTTGATGAAGACTCCTTAAAGGTCACTGTAGGACTAACCACAGGTTTTGGGCATAGTTTACTAAGGATTTGTTGGCAGCAGCAGTATGACAAACTCTTCTAATCGACGAGCGCTAGTTCTTCAGAGAAGCTTCTCTCCCTTTGGCAACAAGCTGATTCAAGCTGGCTTCGTCGATGCCGATCAGATGCAGCGGGCCTTGGCTGAAAGCCGCAAGACAGGCCGAGCGCTGACCGACATTCTGGAGTCTATGACCGGTCAGCAGCTCTCTCCAGAGCTGATTCGTCAGCATAAGAAACAGCAGCTATTTGAGCTGAAAATTTTATATGGCGTCGAGTCCCTAGATCCTGAGATCGAAGACATCTCCACCACCCAGGTTGGCTACCTAATCGATGACTTAATTCCCATCGATGTCTGCCGTCGCCACCGTCTGGTTCCCCTATCTCAGGAAAACGGAGACGATCCATCGGCACTAATTGCGATGGTAGATCCCGAAAATTTAGAAGCTCAGGATGATCTCAACCGCATTCTGCGTTCCAAGGGGCTGCGCCTAAAGCGCATGGTGATCACCGTTGAAGACTACCAGCGACTGATGTCTTCCTACCTTGACGAGGCGGTGGCCCGACAGAAAAAGGAAGAGATTGAGGCGGCTACTGACGTTAGTACCAGCCTGGACGATCTGGATCTCGGAGATACGGCCTTAGATGAAGTTAATGAGCAAGAAGCTGACCTAGGAGAAGCGCTGAAAGATGCCGGGGCAGCACCGGTCATTGCTCTGGTCAACAAAATTCTGGTTAAAGCTCTCCAGGAAGGGGTTTCCGATATCCATATTGAGCCCCAAGAAGAATATCTCCGGGTGCGCTTCCGTAAGGATGGAGTGCTCAAGGAGGCTTTGCCTAAGCTGCCGCAGAAAATCGTCCCGGCAGTGACAGCCCGGTTCAAGATTATCGCTGAGCTCGACATCGCCGAGCGCCGTAAGCCCCAGGATGGCAGGATTCGGCGGGTATTTCAGGGACGCAAGGTGGACTTTCGCGTCAACACCATTCCTAGCCGCTGTGGTGAGAAGGTAGTCCTGCGAATTCTGGATAATTCGGCCACACAGCTGGGCTTAGACAAACTGATTACAGACCCAGAGTCGTTGCAAATTGTCCAAGATATGGCTGCCCGTCCCTTTGGCCTGATTTTGGTCACGGGCCCCACGGGTTCTGGTAAAACAACCACTCTGTACTCGGTCCTTTCTGAACGGAATGATCCTGGCATCAACATCAGCACCGCTGAAGACCCAATCGAATATACTCTGCCTGGTTTAACTCAGGTTCAGGTGATCCGTGAAAAGGGCATGAATTTTGCATCCATTCTGCGGGCGTTTTTACGGCAGGATCCGGATGTAATTCTGGTTGGGGAAACCCGGGACCCTGAGACGGCGAAGACTGCCATTGAGGCGGCCTTGACCGGTCACCTGGTGCTGACGACTTTGCATACTAATGATGCGGCAGGGGCGATCGCTCGCCTCGATGAAATGGGCGTAGAATCCTTCATGGTCTCCAGCGCCCTGATCGGCGTACTAGCCCAGCGGCTAATGCGAAAGGTCTGCAGTGAATGTCGCATCCCCTACAATCCCTCCCCCGATGAGCTGGCGCGTTTTGGTCTCACTTCGAGTGGTGAAACGGACATCACCTTCTATAAGGCTAATGCCCTCAGCCCTGAAGAAATCAGCGCAGCTGGAGAGCGGGGAGTTTGTGCTCAATGCCAAGGGGGCGGCTACAAAGGGCGGGTCGGTGTCTATGAAGTAATGCGAGTCACCGAGAATCTTCAAAAGCTGATCTCTGAAGGGGCTCCAACTGAGCACATTAAAGAAGCGGCTGTCGAGGAAGGTATGAAAACTTTATTGTCCTATAGCCTCGATCTGGTGCGGCAGGGGTACACCACCCTGGAGGAGGTTGAGCGGGTTACCTTCACGGATACTGGACTAGAGGCGGAGTTGAAAGCTAAACGCAAGACTTCCCTCACCTGTGCTTGCTGTCAGGCCCAGCTGAAGCAAGAGTGGCTCGACTGCCCTTACTGTCTCACCCCTCGATTCCAGGATTAGCGATCGCAGAGATAGCAACATCAACCCTAGAAGTATTCTGGTCGACGTCTGAACCATCGGTCCAAAACAGAATCTCAACTTAAAATTGCACTCATTCAGTCAAGAGGTAGCGCTATGGAATTAATGATTGAAGACCTAATGGAGGAAGTAGTTGAACGGGGCGGGTCTGACCTGCACCTGTCTGCCGGCCTACCTCCCTACATTCGCATTAGCGGCAAGCTGACTCCCACCGAGCATGAACCAATGAGTCCTGAGTCGTGCCAGCGGTTGATTTTCAGCATGCTCAACAACACCCAGCGTAAACAGCTAGAGCAGACCTGGGAGCTCGACTGCTCCTATGGTGTCAAAGGGCTAGCTCGGTTTCGCGTCAATGTTTATAAAGACCGAGGCACCTATGCCGCCTGTCTGCGGGCCCTCAGCAGCAAAATCCCTGACATGAGCTTATTGGGGCTACCGAATATTGTTCGTGAGCTCGCCGAGAAGCCTCGGGGGCTAGTGCTGGTGACCGGACCGACGGGATCAGGCAAGTCGACGACATTAGCGTCCATGATCAACAACATCAATAAAACCCGGCCAGAGCACATTTTAACCATCGAAGACCCGATTGAATTTGTCTACGAACCGATCAAGAGCGTCATCCACCAGCGTCAGGTCGGGGAAGATACCAAGAGCTTTTCTAATGCCCTTAGGGCAGCTCTGCGGGAAGACCCAGACATCATTCTGGTGGGTGAGATGCGCGACCTTGAAACCATCTCCTTGGCAATTTCAGCCGCTGAAACCGGTCACCTAGTATTTGGCACCCTACACACCAGCTCGGCTGCTCAAACCGTAGACCGGATGGTTGACGTGTTCTCTCCCGATGAGCAACAGCAAATCCGCGTTCAGCTTTCCAACTCGCTGGTTGCAGTCATGAGTCAGACTCTGGTATCCAAGCAGAACCCCAAGCCTGGTGAGTTTGGTCGGGTGATGGCCCAGGAAATCATGATCGTCACGCCAGCGATCGCCAACATGATTCGAGAATCCAAAACAGCCCAAATTTATGGCGCTATTCAAACGGGCGGTAAACTGGGCATGCAAACCCTCGAAAAGGTTCTAGCCGATCTATACAAGGCTGGAACGATATCCTTTGAGTCAGCCATGTCAAAATCTTCCCGCCCGGATGAACTGCAACGGCTAATCGGACCGGTTAATGGCCCTAATCCTGCAAATGCTCGTCAAGGAGCCGCTGCTGGCCGCCGCTAGTAGTTTTTTTGAGCACGCGAGGTTTGCATTTTGAACCAGGTCTTTTACCCAGTGGAAACAACACTTTAAGCCATGCCTACCTACGTTGCTGTCGGTCGAGATAACTACGGAAATGAGCGGAAAGAGCGCATTTCTGCACCAACTCCTGCGGACGCTCGAGATTTGCTTAAACAGCAGGGCTTGTTTGTTCGAGAACTAAACGAAGAGCGTGGTTTCAACCTGGACTTGGACAGTATCAAGACTGCCATGACCAGCGTAACCGTCAAGGACAAGGCTATCTTCTCCCGTCAGTTTGCGGCACTGGTTAATGCTGGAGTTGCTCTGGTGAGGGGACTTGGGGTTTTAGCGGATGACTGTCAGAACCCTAAACTCAAAGTTGCGCTGATGGATATCAGTGCTGACGTTCAACAGGGTACTAACCTTTCCGATGCGATGCGTAAGCATCCATCCTGTTTTGATGATCTGTATGTAGCCCTCATCCAAGCTGGAGAAGTGGGCGGCGTCCTCGACGAGGTGCTGAATCGACTGGCTAAACTGCTAGAAGATTTAGCCCGCCTTCAAAATCAGATTAAAGCTGCCATGACCTATCCGGTCACAGTGGGATTTTTGGCCGTAGTGATTTTTATTGCTATGACCATGTTTCTACTGCCAATTTTTGCAGATATGTTCGATGAGCTGGATGCCGAGCTGCCAGTCTTTACTCAGATCATGCTGGTTATCAGCGGATTTCTGCGGACTCCCCTCAACTGGGTGATTATGGTTGCGGTGATTGCGGCTAGCTCCTTTGCCTATAAACGCTATTACGCAACTCCAGCTGGGCGCATGACCATGGATCGGATCTTCCTAAAGCTACCTCTGTTTGGTGACTTGATTCAGAAGACAGCTACCGCTCGATTCTGTCGCACCTTTGGGTCTTTGTCTAAATCAGGTGTACCCATTCTGACTTCGTTAGAAATTGTACGGGACACAGCGGGGAATCAGGTGATTTCTACAGCTGTTGATGAGGCTCGTAAAGAGGTACAGACCGGCGGCATGATTAGTATTGCCCTGCAAAAGCACCAGGTTTTCCCAACGATGGCTATTCAGATGATTAGTATCGGGGAGGAAACCGGGGAATTAGACGCGATGCTGATGAAGGTAGCTGACTTTTATGAGGATGAAGTTGAACAGGCGGTTAAAGCCCTGACTAGCATCATGGAACCGATCATGATTGTGGTGTTGGGAGGGATGGTGGGCTCCATTCTGGTTTCAATGTATCTGCCCATGTTCAAGATTATGGATGCGATAGGTTAGATTTTTCGAGCTGTCATTCAGTTTTTTTAAAATCCTGTCATCACTAAACGCCAGGCATTTAGCCTGGCGTTTGAGCTGTTAGGCTGACCCCGTCTGATGGAGACTGTTATGTCAGGGCGGCTTCTAGCTGATGCTGGCTCCAGAGGGTGCGATAAAGTCCAGGCTGGTCTAGAAGTTCGGCATGGGTGCCGGTCTGAACAATGCGTCCTTGATCCATCACAAAAATCCGATCAGCGGTGGCGGCTGCCGACATTTGATGGGAGATAAATAAAACAGTTTTTTGAGTGGTTCCGGTGGATAGGGAACTCAAAATGGCGGTAGCTGTCTGATTATCGACGCTAGAAAGAGCATCGTCTAAGACGAGAATTGGAGCGTCTATCAGCAGCGCTCGGGCAAGGGCTGTGCGCTGCCGCTGACCACCAGAAAGGGTGATGCCTCGCTCGCCTACGATGGTTTGAAAGCGCTGGGGAAAATTCTGAATTTCTTGATTGATTTCAGCTTGTTTGGCGGCAAACTCGGTCTCTGGTAGGGTACTCAGGGGCTCACCGTAGCGGATATTGTTTTCGATGGTGGTGCTAAATAGGAAGCTATCTTGGGGCACATAGGCGATCGCCCGGCGCAGGTCTGGTAGAGCGATTTGGGTGACATCGCGGTTGTCGAGCCAAAGCTGGCCAGATGGAATATCCAGTAGCCGAGGCAGGGCGTTGGCCAGGGTAGACTTACCGGAGCCGATGGGGCCGACGATGGCGATGGTTTCACCGGGGTAAATCTTAAAGCTGAGGTCCTCAAGGGCGGGGATCTCACTGCCGGGGTAAGCGTAAGTTAGGTTGCGGGCCTCTAAGTAGCCTTCTACCTCCTGGACGGGCAGGCTCAGGGCATCGGCTGGGCTGGCGATGTCGGGTTTGGTGTTGAGAATTGCTTCGACCCGATCAATACTGACTTCGCCCCGCTGGTAGGCGGTGATGGTAAATCCGAGCAGCGCGGTTGGAAAGACCAAACGTTCTACATAGAGGATCAAGGCAACAAAATCTCCGACGCTGAGAGCGCCATTGGCGATCGCCCCGGCCCCAAAAGCCAACACCACTAGGAGGCTAATGCTGGCTAACCCCCCTAGCAGCGGAAACAGGGTGTTACGACTGCGGGCTAGAGCCAAATTTGCGTCGAGTAGCTGGTGGTTAAGCTGGTCAAAGGCCTGCTGTTCGTTGGCCTCTTGAGCGTAGATTTTGATCAGCGCGATACCGCTCATATCCTCCTGAATCAGATTGCTGAGGTTAGAGAGGCGTTCCTGCACCTGCATTTGCTCGGCCCGTAACCGGCGGCTAAACATCTGCACCAGCACCAGCATGAGCGGATAAACAGCCAGAGCGATAAGCGTCAGGCGCACATTGATGGTGAGCATGACCGGTATCGTTAAGGCATAGGCAAAGACGGTATTGGCCAGGCTCAGCACCGCAAAGCCTAGCAATCGCCGGATATTGTCAACATCACTAGTGGCCCGGCTGATGATTTCACCGATGCTGATGCGGCCAAAATAGGCGGGTTCGAGGGTCAATAGGTGCTCAAACAGGTGTTGCTTGAGGTCAAATTCGACCTGCCGCCCAACGCCAAACAACAGAATGCGGGACACCATCCGGATTACCCACATCACTGAGGCCAGCAAGAGGACTAGCCCCACATAGCCCATCACCTGATCAAAGCTGAAGGAAACTTGGAGCTGGTCGACGCCGTCTCGAATCAGTAGGGGAATACGAACGCCTATGAAATTGACCACCAGGAGAGAAGCGATGCCCAGTCCGGCTTTCTGCCAGTGAGGCCGCATGTAAGCGCCTAGTTTTTGCAGTTGCGATCGCGCCATAAATTCCGCCCTAGCTGCTTTCCCATCCTAGACGGTTTGTGAATCCTCTGAAGCCCGGATGGATCCAATCGATCCGCGCTATTCAGGCGTATTTACGGTCTCGACCACATTCTCCCAGCGGACGCTGAAGTCAGGTAGCCAGCCCCTGAGAAAATAGTAGATAGACGTCAAGAGTTCTTCCCAGTAGCGGGTCGTCAGTCGCAGGGCTTCAACATTGGGCACTAAATCCGACAGTCGCACCAGCACGTCCCCCACTTGGGGGCTATCGAGGCCATAGATATCAGTTGGATAGGCCACCACTTGTAGGCCAATGTTTTCCATGGTCAAAGCCGCCCGACGCATGGAAAGGGCCGGAGCTACCAGCACCACCCGATTAGCCAGGCGCTCTCCCACCTCGTCAGGATCGTCATAGAGATCCCGCTCCTGTAGATATTCTTTGACTCGCTCTGCCGTTGCCCGCATATCTGTGCCGCTGTTCTGAATAACAATATTTCCGGGGGGAACCCCTCGGTCGGCCAGGCGCTGGCGAATCTGCTGCTGACGCTCCTGGCCAGCTTCAGAATCGGGATTTAGAGCACCAGCGGTGACAAAGACGATGGGGCTATTGCCCCGCAGGCGATCGTAGACTTCGGCCGTGCTGTTGAGCCTGGATACAAGAGTAGGGTCTAGGTCATTTTGAGCATCAATGCGACTGGTCAAACCATCGGGAGCGATTTGCACATCGACGTTGTAAGCTGGGGCGACGATGCCGACAACCCGCCCCAGCGGTGCATCTGGATCCTCCAGGGCCGGGCAAATCTGGGTGCAGAGATCCCTTTGGCTGCTGTAGGCTTCCTGAACAGCACTTTCTGCCTGGCTGACCAAAGCCCTCGAAACCAGGGGCATGCTGCTAATCAACAAGATTGAAATAGCGGTGACAACGTAGCGACCATTAACCTTTTTAATTCCTCCACTAACGGCAATCAACAGCAGCAGCAGTGCTCCGCCTAGGGGGGTGAGGGGAAAGGAAATGATCTGCCAGATGGCTCCTACTGTCTGGTCATTGGGCTCCAGAAAAGACAGTACGATTAGCGTCAGAATGATTGCTCCCCCAAACCAGGTCAGAAAGTTCCTGGGGATGAACTTGAGGAGCACCCACCAGATCAGAAGTCCGACGGCGGCCCAGACTAGCAGTCGGGTGAGCAGGACGAGAAGCATGGCTGAATACCTAGAATCACCGCAGTTTTCCGCCTGACAGGCGACGGTGCACTAACGATGATACATAGGTTCGGCCAGAATGGAGTACAATCTCTGGTCTTTCTGAAAGGACGGTCCGCCAACAAAAAAGAGGGGCAAGGCCCCTCTTAAATCACCGCCGGATCAGCGGTGATAGATGGCTGGCGATCGCTACACCAGAGTTAGCTGAGGATATTCTGCAATCATTTCATCAGCGGTGAGGGTCTCGCCAGTGCGCTGGGGCGTCCACAGCACTTCGATCGCGATCAGCTGGTCGCTGGCGATCGCCCCCAGCTGACTCAGAGCACGGCGCAGATCCTGACTATCTTGAATGGTCGGCAGATTAACCTTGCCATAGGTAGCCACCACCAGGGTGGCAACGATGTACTCACCGGGCTGCCCCTGACCATCGCCGGTCAGGTCAGCTTTGACCGCCGACTTCTGCAGGCGACTATTCACATTCGACAGAGTCTCTTCGCTGAACTTACTGCGCTCAGCCAGGGTCAGCCGATTAAACTCCTGCTCGGCACTGATCAGTCGGGTCTGATTTTGGTCGACGGCGGCATATACCCAGTAATCGGGGTGGCGCAGCAGAGACAGGGTGGACTCTTGCAGTAGCTGGGCTAGCCCCTCTGAAGTGCCGGTATCGGCAGTTTCGGCAATGCGGTTGAGGTCCGCCTGGAGGCTGCGGGCATCGGCCAGCAGACCCACCTGCAGCTTAGCGACAGAAACCGGGGGATTGCTGCTAGAGCTGTAGCCATAGTCTTCGCCATCGTCGCGGTTGGCAATGCTGCCAAGGGCTCTCACTAAGAAGTTAGCGACGCCGATAAACAGCAGCAGGCCGAAGATACCGCCAAAGCCACCAAACCCAAAGATCGGCAGCAGGAAGGGAAAGCCAAAGCCACCCCCGTAGCCGCCATAGCCACCGGGAGCACGGGTCCGCGGGGCCGGAGCGGTGGTGCGGGGCATGCGGAAGCTGCCGCCGCCTATCCGTCCGCCGCCACGGGCTGCCAGGGCGCTATCGGCCTGACCGAACACCAGGGTAAAGACTAACCCCAGGGCAAAAACAGCTTTGAGCAAGGACTTGAAGCGAATATTCTTCAGCATAGGAG
>PYEQ01000540.1 GCA_003017785.1 filamentous cyanobacterium CCP5
GCTCTAGGGCCGCCACCGGCTGATCGTTCAGCTGGGGGGGCTTTTCTGGCGGGGGGAAGGGGGAAAACATTCGGCTTACCAGATCCTGGCCTACTCGCCGCAGGGCTTCGGCTCGCTGGCTGTCCACGTCACCAGTCTCGTCCACGACTCGCATCCGAATCAGGTTGTCTTTGGCGAACTCCTCCCAGGTGATGGCTAGTCGGGCGGCTCCGTAGGGGGTGTTGAGGGCGCCCTCCGCTGTCAGGCGATCATGGATGGCCTGTAGGTCGGCCTCGGCCTCGATGCCCAGGGGCCCGGCTAAGCCCAGCAGTTCCAGATCAAAAATCATCACCGTCGGGAGGGCATTGCCCCGGAGGGCCGCCTCGGCCAGGGCCGCTCCATCCCGATCCAGGCGAGCAGCTACCAGCGCCATCGGGTCTCCCACCAGAGAAGGCATCCCTAAAGAAAGGGACAGGGGGGACAGATCCTCAGTGTCGAGCCAGCCCGCCAGCCGAACGGTGCCGCTGCGCCAGTGGGGAGGTAGCAGCAGCGGCGGGGGGCCATCGGTTGTGAGCTGATGTTCGATCTCAGCTAGCTGTTCGGGGGTGGGGGCCAGCTGGGCTTCGAACTGGAGCAGTCCACCTTGAGCGTCGTCGCTGCGGAACAGGACCAAAGACAGCTGAGGATCTGGGTTAGCCACTAGCCGGGGAGTATCGGCCATGACATAGCGACGGCGATCGCTGGCATGGTCCAAAAAGACCGTCACGCCGGCGATGGATGCTGGGGGTCTACCGATGTCGAGCATGGTTCAAGTCCAAGAATGGGTCGGGGACGAATCGAAGAAGCAGGTGTCAGGCTCGTAAGAACTGGGCCGCGTCAATTCGTCCCAGGCCCCAGTCATCGACGCTGTCAGCGAAGCGGCGGGTGCTGGCGATTTCCAGGCGGTTACGAATCTGGCCGGTATCGAGGTTGGGATTCATCTGTAGCAGGGCCGCCACCAGCCCAGTCACCATGGGGCTGGCCATGCTGGTACCTGACATGTCCGTGACGCCCCGGCCAGGGTCAGCGGGCTGCCAGGCTTTAGCCGAGCTGATGGTATGGCCGGGGGCAGCTACATCAATGGCTCTCTGGCCGGGAGCCGCCGCTCGCAACGGACCCGGGGAAGAGAAGGGAGCAATTTCATCCACCGGACTGCCAATACCAGGACGGCTGGTAAAGGCCGCCACGCCGATGGTGCCGTGGCCGGTACCGGGGGTGCCTACCTTGCAGCTCTCAAACTGACTTAGCTGGGCTGCCCCATAGGTGATGCCAATCAGCGGCTGGGTAAGGGCAGAGCCAAACACAAAGCCGCCACGGTGTTCACGAAAGGCCGCAAATCCATGGACGACGCAGGCAGAACGGCCCGTATTGCGCAGCCGCACAATCCAAGCAGCGGTGGCTACTGGAGCCATCGGCGTCGGGCGGTACCAGTAAATTTCCGGGCTGAAATGGCGATTGTTGGGCCGTTCCGGGCCGTTGTGAATATTCACCTGGAGGTTCCCTGGCAGATTCGTTGCAATCCCTCCATTGGAACCCTGGAGGCGGATTTCGGGAGTTGCTAAGGTGCCATTAGAGGAATGGCGGGCAGACACCCCCAGGCGGACGGTGGTGCCGTCCTCGTTGTAGGCCCAGAAGGTAATGCCATCATTGGGGGCAGCGGAAAGGGCACCGCGCCCAAAGGGCTGGTAGAGTAATTCGACCTCGCCCCCAGGGGAAACAGTGGCCTGCCAGTGGAGGGGATCTCCCCGCAGATTGCCGGCGGCAGCGCAGATAATGCGGCCATCGATGTAGGAGGGCATCTCGCTGGGCAGAATGCCTAAGCCGGTGGCAGGCACGAAATTGCGGCTGACCAGCTGGGTCAGGCTGATAGAAAGGGGGTCGGTGCCGTCATGGGAGTGGCGCTCAGTGCCCAGGCTAATATTGACGACGCAGGGCAGTCCCAGCTCGGTGGCCTTCTGGAAGCAGTATTTCACCCCGGCGATTACGTCATTGACGTAGCCGCCCTGGCCACCAATGCCAGCTACCACAAGGGTTGCCGCCGGGGCGATGCCCCCCGGCCAGCCGCCGATCGCCCGTCCGGCGGCAATTCCGGCTACATGGGTGCCATGGCCTGGATCGCGGCTGGTAATCACCTCGTCGTGGCCGATGTATTCTTTGCCAAAGTTCATGGATCGGTAAGCGGCGTTCTGACCGCTGCGCTGCCAGGGGGATTGGCCGCCTGATTCCCCCATATTCCAAACGGAGTGAATGCGGCTCTTGGTAGCGTCGTCGGCTCGCCCCAAAAAGGCCGGATGTCCGCCGTCGATGCCGGTATCGACAATGCCAACGACGATACCCTGGCCGGTGTTCGCAGGGGTGATGCCCGGTGGCAGGGCGCGGGCAGCCAGGTTTAGCTCCTGCATGGCGTTGGTCATGTACACCCAGACCGGAGTGGATAGCTCTAGATTGTCAACGTCTTCCCGCTCCGCCAGGGCCATCACCTGTTGGGGCGGACAGCGGAAGGTGCGAATTGCTCCGGTGCCGTCTTCGATCACCCCTTCTGGTAGGGCTGTGCGGGGAAAATCCTGGGTGACCGCCCCCAGCAGCAGCACGTAGGGAGACTGCTCCGTGCCTACAATCGGCGTGTCCGGATCTGCCAGGGCTTCAGCCAGGGAGGTCAGTCGGGTGGGTAGGTCAGCCAAGAACTCGGCGGTAGCTGGGGACAGGGTGCTTCTGGCGGGTTCCGGCGCGGGCAGCCCCAGCCCCACGTCGGCGTGGAAAAAGATAAACCGAGCAAAGGTCGGCCCATTGGGCCGGTGGGCCGCGACGGTGTGCACCAACGCCAGTCGCCAGCGATCGCTAGCCTCTTCTCCCTGGTCTTCGATGCGGTACACCAGCTGACGGAAGTTGGCGGCGGGGGCTTGGGGGTGCCACAGCTGTTCGGGAACCAGGGCAAAGCAATAAAAACTATCCCGCTGGAGCTTGATTTCCGCCAAGTTTCCCGTCTCTGGGGCCAGGTAGGCGGCGCTGACGCCAGCGGGAAATTCCCCCTCTGGGATACTGCCCTTGGCGTAGTAGGTGCCGTCCGGGCGATAGGTGCCGAAATGGAGCAGGAAGGTACGCAGAATTTCCAGGTCGTCGGTGGGCAGCCCCTCCGGCGCGGTGGTGATGGCCTCTAGGTCTTGGGCGAGGGCCTGCCGTACGGTGGGGGTATCCAGAGCCTCAGCCCAGGCTGCTGCCTGGCTGGTGCTGAGACTATCTTCTTCTGCATCAGGGGATGGGGCCGTGGGGGCGCGAAAATCCGCCAGAATCCGGGCCATGGTTTCCCGGGAGTCAGTGGCTACATCCAGCCGTTCTACCACCCAGAGCATGACGTAGGTGCGGGCAGTGGGTTCGCCGTCGGAGCCGTCGGTCTGAGCGCGAATCGCAAACTGAGGAGTAATCGTGGCGTCGGCGATGGGGGTCAGGGCGACGCCATCGTATTCGATATAGTCCCCCATTAGCACCAGGGGCCGGTGGGCGGGCTGGCGCTGCTGCAGGGTTTCCAGGAAGGGGTTTCCCGGCAGATCTGCCAAAAATCGCTCAAAAAAGCCATCTCGATAGGCTGTAAG
>PYEQ01000541.1 GCA_003017785.1 filamentous cyanobacterium CCP5
GCCTTAAATGGGCGTACAAGACCAACCCCGGTGGAAATGTCTTCCCAAACCCTGGAGTCTACCCGGCGTTGATGCCTAGAAAGAGTCAGAGCCCTCGCGCAAGTCATACTCGTTATGAGTCTGCATGTTTCTAAGCTTACTCAATCGCCTCTATCTTTGATGGGATGTTGTGAAATATTTTGCAATACTTAATGCCTCTAAAAACTATTTTTGTGGGCTAAAGCCCCTTTGAACAAGGCTTTTTGGCGCTATTTTTCGTAGCCCTATTCACCTGCCAGAGTTCTCCTGGGGGAAGGAGGTATCTGCCATCAGGATTAGATTTTGATAGTTGAGGCTGAGAATTAATGTAGGGAAGCTGTTAGTTCATAGCCTCAGCGGCGGCTGCGGTCGACAGCTGCTATAGCAGGCGAACAATGGGTTTGAACACCTGCCTATAAAACAAATAGCACATCGGTACTTTTGGAAAATTTAGGAATTGGCGATGGGACATATAACCCAAAGGAAATACATCCAAATTAATATTTTCAGGGCAGGAGTTTACGGTTCGAAATGATCGGTTATGGCATTAGCTTGAGGGGTATTGGTTGGCTAGCTATGAAACATCTCGCCGGCTGTTAACCGGCACCCGTTAGCAAAATCGGTGCCAGACTGGGCCCGCTTGCCGCTGGGTTTGACTTCCAGCAGTAGTAAAGGGTCGCTACCGGTTTGTACCACTGGGCCGTAGGGCTTCAGTAGGCCCAGCACCTGACCCGGCTGGGCCTCCCCTGCCTCGACCAGGGCGGTCATCGGTGCTCTAAGGGCTTGCAGGTCAGGTGGTAGCTGCGGCCAGGAAGCGTCATCGAGGGGGGCTGTGACCAGAACTTTCAGGGGCTCTTCACGAAACTGGGTGACGCAGTTGGGGTAGAAGCCGCGCACCTGGTTGTGGAGGGCGATCGCCTCCTTAGACCAGTCCAGGGCGAAATCGCTTTTCTGGATCAGTGGCGCGTAGGTAGCCTGGGCCTCATCTTGGGGAATAGGTGTAATAGTGCCGGCGGCCAGCGCTGCCAGAGTATCCACCAGCAAATCGGCGCTAATCGCGGACAGGGTGTGAGCCAGATCCAGGGCGTTATCCGTAAGGGCGATTTCCGCTTCCCGCTTCAGCAGCATGGCCCCGGTGTCCATGCCGGCATCCATCAGCATGGTGGTGACGCCGGTTTTCTCCTCGCCATGGTATAAGCACCACTGAATTGGGGCTGCTCCCCGGTAGGCGGGCAGTAGCGAGCCGTGGGCGTTGATGCAGCCCAGGCAAGGCATAGCCAAAATTTGCTGGGAAAGAATCTGGCCGTAGGCCACTACCACAAAGGCATCGGCCTGGAGAGCCCCTAAGGACTCCAGGGTATGAGTATCCCGCTTAATTCGCTGGGGCTGATAGATCGGGCAGCCTGCCTGGAGGGCTACCTGCTTGACCGGGGAGGCCATGACTTTGCTGCCCCGGCCCCGGCGGCGATCGGGCTGGGTCACCACCGCGACCACTTCGATGTCCTCAGCTGCCAGTAAACGCTCCAGGCTGGGCACGGCAAACTCAGGAGTCCCAAAAAAAACGATTCGCATGGCATCCCCTTTCAACTCAGCCGCTATTGGGCCGGAACAATCGCAATTTCAATCCGAGGGCCCGCTGCTCCAGCGGCGATCGGGGTCGTTTCACCATAGCCAATGGCAACCCAGTGGTAGTCGTCCCCCAGGCGAGACTCCAGGTAGCGCTGCACCGACAGGGCCTGGGCAAAGGTACGCTCTCGGTTGGCGTCAGGGGAGGATAGAGCATCGCTATATCCCCCGATCAAAATGGTGGCGCTGGGGGAGCGAGCCAAATCGGGCAGGATGGTTTCTAAAATTTGCTCTCCCCCCAGGGTGAGTTCGGCCTGCTCGGTCGGAAACAGCACCCCGCTGGGCAGGGTGACTCGGTCCTGCACCAGTTCTGAATAGCGGGTCGGCGAAGTCGGGGGCAGATCGGCCGCCTCGGTCCCAGGCTCGTCGGGAATTGCTCTGGCAGATTCTCCGGAGAGGGCCTGGTCGAGCCGTCGCAGGCGCACCGCTGGCGGTGCCGTGGAAGGCTGTCGCCCCAGCTGCTGCTCCAGATCGCTGAGGCGGTTATCGAGGGCATCCAGCTCAGCCTGCATGGCCGATAGCTCCGACTCCACCAGCTGGGCCTCGGCATCGCTGAGGGCCGCGGGCTCAGGCTCGGGGGTGGCGATCGGTGCCACGACAGCGGCCTCTTCGCCGCGCCACCACTGGGGCAGCTGAGACAGTTTGCGGACAGTTTGACTAGTGCGACGCTGGAGCTTCTCCTGCAGCGGGGGGGCGGCACCGCGGGCCGGAACCAGCTCGGCAAAGAGCAGTCCGGCGATCCAGCCGAGGCTAATGCCCACCCCCAGCAGCAGCAGTCGGAAAATTAGGGTGGCCAGGGTCGCTAGCTGGCTGCGCCAGCTAGGAGCTGGTGCAGGGAGCGGTTCGGGAGGCGGAGCCGCTGGCTCTCCAGGAACCGCCGGCTCCCCAGAATAGGTGGATTCTTCGTCGAAGGAGGGATCGCTCATGCCAGATAGAAAGTGCTAATCAGGCCAGCCGTCCCAGGGGCTGACTTCAACTACGCCAGCTTCGGTAAAGACTACTTTAAAGTCGGCCTGGGGACCGGTGGTGTTCCCCGGTGTGACCAGGTCGGCCAGGGGGGCTGGGGCGGCAGCCGGAGCGTCGATCGCCTCGTAGCCCAGCACGTCGCCGTCGGCATTGAGCCGCACCCGATAGGTCTGGTCCTGGCTGATGGCGGGGTTTTCCCAGGCGATCGCGATCGCATCGCGCAGCCCCTTGTTTAGCTGTCTCAGGGGTTCTAGCTGGTCGATGGGGGTTTCGATGGGGCTGTCGATATTGCTTGCCGTGGGAGGAGGGCTGGCGCTGCCGGTGGAGCGGCTGGAAGCCGGGTCGGTTGCCTCGGTTGCCGTCCAGGGGGCGACCTCAACCTGGCCGTCGGGATTGAACACCACCCGGAACTGGGCAACGGGCTCATCCACCGGTTCAGCCGGATTCACTGGCAGGTAGGTCAGCTCTGGCAGGGGGGTCTGGTCGGCGTAGTCGAGGGCGGCTTCGCTGCCGTTCTCATATTTGTAGCCGAGGATGTCCCCGGCGGCGGAGGTGGTAATCCGATAGCTGAGGGGCTCGGCGGGTAGTGTCTCCGGAGACCAGGTCTCCTGAATTAAGGACTGCACCTGGGCGATCAGGGCCGCTTCCGTTGCCGGATCGACGGTGGTCTCCTCGGGCAGCTGGGCAACACCGGCGGCTCCAGCGGCGGTGTCGGTATCGGCGGTGCCACTGGTGTCAGTCAGGCCAGGGTCATCTCCCTGGACGGGGACTTGGCTGGATTCTTCCGCCGCCGGTTGTGAAGGACGGGTGGGCTGAACTTCGGGCAGGGGCACGAAGAAGAGGGCGATCGCCGCCGCTGCCAGGGTGCCTGCTCCGATTGCCGCCGGGGCCGCCCGCTTCGCCGCTGGCTCGGTCGGTTTCACATAGCGACGGGGCACTGGCCGAAGGGGGAGGTTCAGATCAGGCAGGGTATTGGCATCGCTGAC
>PYEQ01000542.1 GCA_003017785.1 filamentous cyanobacterium CCP5
GGGGGGGATAGTCGATGGTTTCCGTGGCCGCTTCTGTAGCCAAGTCTTCAAGGGGCATTTTCCTGAGTTAAGAATCGACTTAAGTTCCAACCTAAGATCCCTAACTTGGGTGGTACAAACCAGGCCTAGCAGAGACACTAGCCCCATCGAGCACAGAGCAAACGGAGTTCACAGCCATGAAACTTTCCTTCTTAGGTAAGTCTTATGAGGTGTCTAACCCTGCGGTTGACACCGTTGAAACTGAGAAAGTCGTTACCTTCCTGGGTCGCCGCTCGGCAGTTACCCAGCATTGTGCGGCCCACCGCAGTCAGCCCCGAGAGGAGCTCACTTTTTTGGGTCGCCACTATACGCGCTAGCACGCCATCAGGCGTGACTCGTTAGCACGCTGTTAGGCGTGGCCTTCTAGTGAAAACGAACGACCTCCACTCATCGATTACGACTCACTGACGTTCCTGCCCCTCAGCCAGAGCTGAGGGTTTTTCTTAGGAGCAACTAGCGGAGAGCGGTAGCCGAGGGGCGATCGCTACGGCGTTTTGCCGTGTGACGTGATGCAGGCAAGGAGCTGAGCCCTGCCCGCTTGGGAAATGCCGTATTGCCTTGCCAGGGAGCTGGGAACATTGTCTAGGGCTTAGACGACAACAGCCGTTATCCCTTCAGTCACCGTTATGGGCAGCGATTAATCTTGACAGGCTTTTACCAGATCCGTTAGGGCTTTGATCAGAGCAGTGGCGGCCCATATTCCTAAGATCGCAACTCCCCCGTAGGCCAGAAAAGAAATCGAGAATTCACCAATTTCTATGGCGTTGAATATTTCTTGGGGAATCGATGATTCGAAGATCAGGGCTTCAGAGCTTTCTGGATGGGAAGATGCTGTAATCAACTGGTCTGAACTGATGTTCTTATGCATGAGAGTAGTTGGGGCTATTTCCAGCGCGCAAAGTAGTTGAGTTGGGTGTCCCCCGATCTGCATTGAATTAAAGCGCCGGGGAGCTATCGTGCACCTTGCTTTAAGAGCACTATAGTCTCAGCTTTTGAGGGGTTGCTTTGGGGTGTTACCCTCTAGAGGCGATCGCCCACCGTCCCGCATCGAGCCATTAGCTGCTTGACCCGATGGGCACTGTAGGTATTGATTGATTGACCAGAAAAAAGTTGCTCTATGATTTTTTAGATCGTAGAGCTTTACATGATTAGGGCCAAAATATATCGGGATTTTGTCGTTAACTGTCAGATGTGAAAAAACGGTTTTTATAGGCTGCGATTAGCTGATGAAGATAAAGTTTGGATGAAAGATGCTTAGTCCTTAAAGAGATGCCTTCCGTTGGAGTAAATTGCTCTCGCTTAATAACCTGTTAGCCACTGACCAGGACACCCGGTGACTGCTGGATCGGGACTACCCTGAGTACGTCAAGCTGGGCACAGTATTGCAGATCAGCGGTGTTGTTTAGCCGCAGGAGTCGCTGGCCGTGGCTGGCATAGTGCATCAGGTCGAGCAGCTGATCTTGCCACTGCAGGTAGAGGCTGACGGAGGCGATCGCCGCATCGTTGCCAGCGAGTTCTTTGAAGGTCTGGTGGGTACTGGCGATGATGCCATGGACGATGGCGCCAGCACAGACCGTGTCTTCTAAGGAGTAGGTGCCTTCCCAACCAGAACCCACGAGCCAAACCGTGTCGAACGAATGCCCCAGCAGATACTCGACAACGGCGTGGCGGGTGGTGAGAGCCGCTGTGAGTACCGTTGGAGCCGCCTGAATCCGTTCCAGGCAGCGGGTGCCGTTAGTGGTGGTCATAAATAGCCGCTTACTGGCGGACTGTTCGGGACTATGGTCGAGGGGAGAATTGCCCAGGTCGCAGCCTTCAACCCGCTGACCGCCGCGCTCCCCCGCCCGCAGCCGCTTATCAGCTGGCCAATCGGCACTGACTTCCAGGAGCTGGTCGATATCGCTGAACACCTGAACCGCTTCTACCCCGGCGTTAAAGGCCGCTGCCATGGTTGAGGTGGCCCTGAGTACATCGATGGCGATCGCGCAGTCTGGCATCTTGCCATCGGGCACTTCTTCGGGAGTGTGATAAACGGATAGCTTCACGGGGTAGAACCTAGGAGATAGGGAAACGGAAATCTGTTTGGCTGCCATGGCTAGGCAGGGATGGGGCCATGGCCAACCCCCATCTAGCCATGAATGCAGATGGATGCATGCTGGCTGCCTAGGCATCGGTAGCGACCCAAACCGGGAATCAGGTCAGCACCCATGACGTTTGTTCATTCTATTAGAGTAAGTCACCCTCCACCTGGCAGATGGGATGGACACCTTGCTAGAGCACGAAAGAAGCAGAATCCCTGATCTGAGGCTACCCGGCAGGAGCATCCTCAGGGCCATAAATCGTAGGCATCAGATAGGCTCCTAGCCCAACTCCGGCGATGACTCCGAACAGGGTCATGACCACCGGATTCATGCCCCACCAGGGGAAACCCTGCAGGGCCAGCTCTAGGGGATAGGCCAAGCACAGGATAAAACACAGGGTAAATCCCCAGAGGCCGTACTGCTCTAGCCAGTAGGTGCCAGATCCCTGGGTGCGACCGTAGAGCCAGCGCATAAAAATCAGCCCCCCGACGGTGCCATAGCAGCGCAGACATACCGCCATGCCATGGCCGGCCACCAGGGTAGGGGCCAATTCTGGCTGGGGGCATACCCGCTCACCTAGGGCATAGATAATCTCGGCGATTTGCGGCAAAAATAGCCAGCCGGAGGCAGATAGAAAAGGAGCAGCGATGGGGCCGGAGGCCAAAGCCACCCAGAAGATGTCAGCTATTACGGTTTGCCAATGGCGGGAAGCGGCAGCAGTGCCCTGCATGGTTCACGGTGCTTAGGTATTCATGATTGATTGTAAGGCGATCGCCCACCGCCCTGGGCCTGACCACCTAAATTCAAGCCGTCTGGCGGTGGCCATGATGCTTTCAATTCCTGATGCTACTCAGGTTTAGTCGTTGGTGTGGAACTGGCCGCACCGTTAGAGGTAGCTCCGGACTCTACCGACTCTTCGCTGGTTTCAGGCAGGGGTTCTGAGAGCTGCTTGAGAAACTCTTCAGGGGCTACGCAGCCAGATTCAGCAGCCGAGCCTTCGATGTTAAACACATAGGCGGTGCCGGCAGGCAACTCCACGGCATCCGGCCCGGTAACCGCCTGGGAAACCAGTTCCATCGCATTCTGGTTGATGAAGGGATAGCCAGAACTTTTGATCAACTCTAGGGGGGGCTGATTCTCTGGATCGGGGGATAGCCAAAGTCCCACCTGGGCATTTCCCGGCTCCGGATCTAAGCAAATGCGACGCTCATAAACCAGGGGGAGGTCGATATTTTCCTCAGCCACTTCGATGGTGGTATCCGAGGCAGCGGCTATCTCGTCAAGCCAGTCTTGACGGGCCTCAGCGGCGGCGGCCTGGCTGGTTTTCTCTGCCTGATAGGTGGTAGCTCGTTGCTGGGCCAGGAGGGCCGCTACGGCGGGATCGGTAGCCCCTTCGGTTTCCTCTCCAGCGGCGGCCAGGGGAACAGAATCCTCGGACTCTGGCGGGGGCAGCAGATCCGCCGCGGAGGGAGC
>PYEQ01000543.1 GCA_003017785.1 filamentous cyanobacterium CCP5
CATGGGGACTCGCTGGAGGTCTAGCTGAGGTGATGCTCTTAGCATGTCACAGACCTATTTTTCTTGCGCTTACCCTGCTCGATCAAGGCAATATCCTACACAGCCCGGGAGATGAAATTGATTACGTTTACTTTCCCTTGGACTGCTTGCTATCGATTACTATCACTATGCAAAACGGTGACACCGCTGAAACTGGATTGATCGGTAATCGAGAAGTCATCGGGATCAATGCTTTGATGCAATACCGATCAACCACCCTGACCACCTATGTCGCTCAGACTCCAGGGCAGGCGGTCAAAATCGAGGCTTCGCTGATCCGCGAAGAGTTTAATGGCAGCTGCGACGTACGCGATATTTTTCTCAGGTATATTCAGGCCTTCATTGCCCAGGTTTCTCAGACGACTGCCTGTAATCGCCTGCACAACCTGGAGCAGCGATTCGCCCGCTGGCTGCTCGAAGCCAGAGATCGCACCCAGTCGGAGCGGTTACAGCTAACCCAGGAAGTGATCGCAGATATGTTAGGGGTCCGGCGAGCCGGAGTGTCCCAGGCGGCTCAAAAATTTCAGGAATTGGCTGCCATTCGATACCAGCGGGGGCGGATTCAAATCTTGAGCGACAAGCTGTTAATCCAGCATGCCTGCGAGTGCTTTGAATGTGTGAAAGATGAATATGACCGGCTCTTAGGAGTCAGGGGAAGTCCCTTCCCCAATTCACCGACATAAACTTGTCCAAGGCCAGAAGCGAGGTTTTATCTCAGGAAAAACGGCAGTTCTGGGCTTGGTGGAGTACGTTTTTCGGATGCTTGAAAGATGATGACCTCGAAAAACAAACTAATGGGCAGTAACCAGTCCAACGTTCAACCTATTTTGGTGATCGAATCAGACAATGATGCGCGACCTCTGCTGATCGAAAATCTAACCAGACAGGGCTTTCAGCTCATGGTAGCCCTCAGCGAAATTGATGCCCTGCCTCAGCTCAGGGGAGCATCCCAACTACCGGCGATTATTTTGATGAATCAGGTTAATCGAACCGTCGAAGAAACCCTCAGCAAAGGGCAGCAGCTCCGTCAGGATGCCGATTTGAGTCCTCAGGTGCCGATTGTGATCATGGCCGATCGCTACGGGGCCGATCTGGAAGGCACCATTGTGCAGGTGGGAGAGCGTGACTACATCATTTATCAAGAAGACGCCCAGCAGCTATTCGATCTGTTGATTCGGCTCTACAACTGCCTTTAGACCACCTGCCCGCAGCCAGAATTTGGGCTAGCGACTTCCCCATCCGCTTAAAATTCCGTCATCATTACAAAAGAACTCGGACGGTCCTTTATTTTCAGCGGATTAGCTATGGGTGGATTCCACATTCAGGCCCCTTTTGAACCCACCGGCGATCAGCCCAAGGCGATTAAACAGCTGACCCAGCACCTGCGGGGCAACCACCGCTACCAGACCCTGCTGGGGGCCACCGGCACTGGCAAGACCCATACCATGGCCCGGGTGATTGAAAACATCGGCAAGCCCACCCTGGTGCTGGCCCACAACAAGACCCTGGCCGCCCAGCTGTGCAACGAGCTGCGGGAATTTTTCCCAGACAACGCCGTTGAGTACTTCATTAGCTATTACGACTACTACCAGCCAGAAGCCTACGTGCCGGTCACCGATACCTACATCGCCAAGACCGCCTCGATCAACGAAGAAATCGACATGCTCCGCCACTCGGCGACGCGATCGCTGTTCGAGCGCCAGGACGTGATCGTGGTGGCCTCCATTAGCTGTATCTATGGCCTGGGCATTCCGTCTGAATACCTCAAAGCCTCGATTCCCCTCAAGGTGGGCATGGAGGTGAACCAGCGGCAGGTGCTGCGGGATCTGGCCACCATCCAGTACGAGCGCAACGACCTGGATCTGGGCCGGGGCAAGTTTCGGGTTAAAGGGGACGTGCTGGAAATCGGCCCCGCCTACGAAGACCGGGTGATTCGGGTGGAATTTTTTGGCGATGAAATCGACGCCATTCGCTACGTAGACCCGATCACCGGGGCCACGATTCAGAGTATGGAGTCGTTGAGCATCTACCCGGCCCGCCACTTCGTCACCCCCGACGATAAGCTCGATGCCGCCGTTCAGGCGATCCAGGATGAGCTGCGCGATCGCCTCGAAGAACTGGAAGGCATGGGGAAATTACTGGAGGCCCAGCGGCTGGAACAGCGCACCCGCTACGACCTGGAAATGCTGCGGGAAGTGGGCTACTGCAACGGCGTGGAGAACTACGCCCGCCATTTAGCCGGTCGCCCCGCCGGTTCTCCGCCGGAATGGTTGATCGACTATTTCCCCAAGGACTGGCTGCTGGTGATCGACGAGTCCCACGTCACCATTCCCCAGATTCAGGGCATGTACAACGGCGATCGCTCCCGCAAAATGGTGCTGATCGACCACGGTTTCCGCCTGCCCAGTGCCGCCGACAACCGCCCCCTGAAGGCCGAGGAATTCTGGGAAAAGGCCAACCAGTGCGTGTTTGTCTCGGCTACGCCAGGGAACTGGGAAATCGAGCAGTCGGAAGGCCGGGTCGTAGAACAAATCATTCGGCCGACGGGAGTGCTCGATCCGGAAATCTTCGTGCGGCCCACGGAAGGCCAGGTGGACGACCTGCTGGCGGAGATTCGCGATCGCGCCGCCAGGGAAGAGCGGGTGCTGGTCACCACCCTGACCAAGCGCATGGCCGAAGACCTGACGGAATATATGGAAGAGCACGGGGTGCGGGTGCGCTATCTGCATTCCGAAATTCACTCCATCGAGCGCATCGAGCTGATCCAGGACTTGCGGGATGGCCGCTATGACGTGCTGATCGGGGTAAACCTGCTGCGGGAGGGTCTTGACCTGCCGGAAGTGTCCCTGGTGGCCATCCTGGATGCGGACAAGGAGGGCTTCCTGCGGGCGGAGCGATCGCTGATTCAGACGGTTGGCCGAGCGGCCCGCCACATCCGAGGACAGGCGATTCTGTACGCCGACAATCTCACCGACAGCATGGCCCGGACGATTGACGAAACCGAGCGCCGCCGCGCCATCCAGCAAAAGTACAACGAAGACCACGGCATCACCCCCACCTCCATCGTTCGCCGCAAGCCCAACGGCATTCTGGCCTTCCTCGAGGTGTCGCGGCGGATGAATGCCCAGGAGCTAGAGGCGGTCTACGAACACAAAGAAGACCTGCCCCTAGAAGAAATACCCGAACTGATCGGCCAGCTGGAAAAGCAGATGAAAGAAGCCGCCAAAAACCTGGAGTTTGAGGAGGCGGCCAAGTACCGCGATCGGATTAAGACCCTGCGGGATCAGCTGCTCGGGAAGAAAGCCAGTCAGGCCTGAAGTATTATTGCTTAGCTAGCAGCTGCACATACCTGCTGTAACATCAGTTCGGGTTAAGCCCCCTATGGTTAACGTAGCGTGGATCAAACGCAGTGAGACCCACGGAAACTAGCGAAATTTAGATTACAGGTCTGATGGAGAAATCGTCTTTCATTGACCTTATACCAATGCTCTGTAACGCTGCACTTAATAATAACCGTCTAGAAATGAGCGCGTCCTACCCTAAAGACAGGTG
>PYEQ01000032.1 GCA_003017785.1 filamentous cyanobacterium CCP5
TTGGGCTGTACATCCACAACGACACCATGCGAGCGCTGGGCCGTCCTCAAGACATGTTCTCGGATACGGCCATTCAGCTGCAGCCGATCTTTGCCCAGTGGGTGCAAGGGTTCCACGCGGCCGCCGCTGGAGCTACTGCCCCAAACGCCATGGCTAGCGTTAGCCCCGTGTTTGGCGGTGATGTTGTAGCTGTGGCTGGCAAGGTTGCGATGATGCCTATGACCCTCGGCACCGCCGACTTCATGGTGCACCACATCCATGCCTTCACCATCCACGTGACCGCGCTGATTCTGCTCAAGGGTGTGTTGTTTGCCCGCAGCTCCAGGCTGATTCCCGACAAAGGCGAACTGGGCTTCCGGTTCCCCTGCGACGGTCCCGGTCGGGGCGGCACCTGCCAGGTTTCGGGTTGGGACCACGTGTTCCTGGGCCTGTTTTGGATGTACAACTCCCTGTCGATTGTGATTTTCCACTTCAGCTGGAAGATGCAGTCAGACATCTGGGGCACGGTGAGCCCCGACGGCACGGTGAGTCACATCACGGGCGGCAACTTTGCGGCCAGCGCCATTACCATCAACGGGTGGCTGCGCGACTTCCTGTGGGCGCAAGCCTCTCAGGTGATTGGCTCCTACGGCTCGGCGCTGTCGGCCTACGGGTTGATGTTCCTGGGTGCGCACTTTGTGTGGGCCTTTAGCCTGATGTTCTTGTTCAGCGGTCGCGGCTACTGGCAAGAGCTGATTGAGTCCATCGTCTGGGCGCACAGCAAGCTGAAGGTGGCGCCCGCCATTCAGCCCCGCGCGCTGAGCATCACTCAGGGTCGGGCTGTGGGTGTAGCGCACTATCTCCTCGGTGGGATTGCGACGACCTGGGCCTTCTTCCTGGCTCGAATTATCGCGGTGGGCTAGGTTTCTCGTCATGGAATCTCCTGGGGGCGCTTTGAGCGCCAGCTCTGCGCCCCTACCAACCGCACTCATGACTCAAATGTCGTACTAGAATCCGTTTTGATTCATGGCAACTAAATTCCCTAAATTTAGCCAGGACCTGGCTGCCGATCCGACCACACGGCGGATCTGGTACGGGATTGCCACCGCCCACGACTTTGAAAGCCACGACGGCATGACGGAGGAGAATCTTTACCAAAAGATCTTCGCCTCCCACTTTGGCCACCTGGCAATCATCTTCCTGTGGACGTCGGGCAACCTGTTCCACGTCGCCTGGCAAGGCAACTTTGAGCAGTGGGTAAAAGACCCGCTGGGCACTCGTCCCATCGCCCACGCGATTTGGGATCCGCAATTTGGCCAACCCGCTGTGGATGCCTTCACCCAGGCGGGGGCCAGCTACCCGGTTAACATCTCGTTCTCTGGGGTCTACCAGTGGTGGTACACCATTGGCATGCGCACCAACAACGACCTCTACAGCGGGGCGCTGTTCCTGCTGATTTTGTCGGCGGTGTTCCTGTTCGCAGGCTGGCTGCACCTGCAGCCCAAGTTCCGCCCGAGCCTCTCCTGGTTTAAGAATGCTGAGTCTCGACTGAACCACCACCTGGCGGGTCTGTTCGGGGTCAGCTCTCTGGCCTGGACGGGTCACCTGGTGCACGTGGCGATTCCTGAGTCTCGCGGTGTGCATGTGGGCTGGGATAACTTCCTGTCCATGAAGCCCCACCCCGAAGGCTTGATGCCGTTCTTTACCGGCAACTGGGGCGTGTACGCTCAGAATCCAGATACCTCCAGCCACATCTTCGGCACCGCCGATGGCGCGGGGTCTGCGATTCTGACCTTCCTCGGTGGCTTCCATCCCCAGACGGAGTCCCTCTGGCTGACGGATATGGCCCACCATCACCTGGCGATCGCGGTGATCTTCATCGTCGCTGGGCACATGTACCGCACCAACTTCGGTATTGGCCACAGCATCAAAGAGATTCTGGCTACCCACCGTCCTCCCGAAGGCACCCCCTTTGGCGGCGCTCTGGGTGAAGGGCACAAGGGTCTATATGACACCTTGAACAACTCCCTCCACTTCCAGCTGGCTCTGGCGTTGGCCTCCCTCGGTGTGGTCACCTCCCTGGTGGCGCAGCACATGTATGCGCTGCCTCCCTATGCCTTCATGGCGCGGGACTACACCACCATGGCGGCTCTCTATACCCACCACCAGTACATTGCTGGCTTCATCATGGTGGGAGCCTTTGCCCACGGGGCGATCTTCCTGATTCGGGACTACGATCCCGCTGCTAACAAGAACAACGTCCTCGATCGCGTTCTTCAGCATAAGGAAGCGATCATCTCCCACCTCAGCTGGGTATCTCTATTCCTGGGCTTCCACACCCTGGGTCTGTACGTCCACAACGACGTGGTGGTTGCCTTCGGCACCCCCGAAAAGCAGATTCTCGTGGAGCCTGTGTTTGCCCAGTGGGTGCAGGCAGCCTCCGGTAAGATGCTCTATGGCTTCGACACCCTGCTGTCTAACCCCGACAGCATCACTCAGACTGGCGCAGCCTGGCTGCCCGGCTGGATGGATGCGATCAACAACAGCAATAATTCGCTGTTCTTGAACATCGGCCCTGGCGACTTCCTGGTTCACCACGCGATCGCTCTGGGTCTGCACACCACCACCTTGATCTTGGTCAAAGGTGCCCTGGATGCGCGCGGTTCCAAGCTGATGCCGGACAAGAAAGACTTCGGCTACAGCTTCCCCTGCGATGGCCCCGGCCGTGGCGGCACCTGCGACATCTCTGCCTGGGATGCCTTCTATCTGGCCATGTTCTGGATGCTGAACACCATTGGATGGGTCACCTTCTACTGGCACTGGAAGCATCTAAGTATCTGGTCGGGTAACGTCGCTCAGTTCAACGAGTCGTCTAACTATCTGATGGGCTGGCTGCGGGACTACCTGTGGCTCAACTCCTCTCAGCTGATTAACGGCTACAACCCCTACGGTATGAACAATCTGGCGGTTTGGGCCTGGATGTTCCTCTTTGGACACCTGGTCTGGGCAACTGGATTCATGTTCTTGATCTCCTGGCGGGGCTACTGGCAAGAGCTGATCGAGACCATCGTTTGGGCCCACGAGCGCACTCCTCTGGCAAACCTGGTTCGCTGGAAGGACAAGCCCGTTGCTCTGTCCATCGTGCAGGCTCGCCTGGTGGGTCTAGCTCACTTCACTGTGGGTTACATCCTCACCTACGCAGCCTTCCTGATTGCCTCAACCGCAAGTCGCTTTGGCTAACGGTTTAGCTTAATCAGTAGTTAAAGGTCCTCGGGATTATCTTCCGAGGACCTTTTTATTTTTTCTGAATTCAAAGGGTACTTTAGAGATGGTCTGATTTAGAATCTCTCGTTCCTCGATTCTCCTTGGCATCCTATGGATGAAATCACTGCATTTTATAAGCTGTTTGGCCTGCAGCCTGGTGCTTCCATGGAGGAACTTAAACGAGCATACAAACGGCTCGCAAAGCAGTGGCATCCAGACCGCTTCCTGCATGAACCAGACCGTCTAAAACTTGCGGACGAAAAAATTAAAGCTATCAACACTGCCTATGAGTTTCTAAAGCGTCACCATGGAAATCCCGTGACTTCTAGCGCATCAATGGGCTGTTCGACGTTTGTGAAAACTCGCAAAGCTAAACCAGAGGTTTTCTTCAAAAGGGCTGAAAAGTTAGCGCGTTCAAAATTGTATCGAGAAGCGGCAGAGGAATTGAGTAAAGCGGTTAAGCTCAATCCAGACTACGCTGAAGCTTATCGCTTTAGGGGAAGGCTATATACGCTGCTGGGGTTTGAACTCAGAGGTGGTAGTGATTTGAACAGGGCTGCGAAACTGGGCCTTAACTTCGTTGAATGTGATCGAAAGATCGGTGAGATCTTGAGGGGTGAAACCCAGCAGCCGTCTTCTAAGTCTGCCTCACCTGGGATGGAGCGAGCTGTCAAAGCAAATCCTTTGACGGCAAGACCAAAAATACCTGTAAAGATAGTCTTAGATTCGATTTTCTCTGAAAATATAAGTTCAGTTCAATCAATTGCTGCGAATTCGAGGCGAAAGACAATTGCCTGTGGCGGTGAAGACGGTTCCATAGAACTTTGGAACTTCAAAACACGCAAATGTTTCTGCCGGTTAGAGGGGCATACTGCGCGGGTTACACATGTTGCCTTTGGTGACGATAATCAAATCCTGTTTAGCAGTAGTCAAGATGGCACTGTAAAGTTTTGGAGTTTGAGCGACGGTTCCCTCATCAAGTCTTTTAAGGCCCATCAAGGGGCCGTCACTGGGTTCGATGTTTGCTATTCTCACCGGTTGTTGGTTACTTCCGGGGAAGATGGTGCCCTTAGGGTGTGGAATCTGCAAGACAATCGCCGCTTGCTGCGTCAGATTCTGGGATATAAGGTGGGGATTAGCGCTTTGATCCTTGACGCGCTAGGAGAAACCGCTATTTGTGGCGCTGAAGATGGTTCTATCCACACTTGCTCGACCCTAAGTATCGGCAATGTAAAAGCAATCATCGGACATGATGTATATGTAGAAGCCTTGGTGCTTTGTGTCGATGGCCAGAGGTTTGTATCGAGTTCGAGCAATGGAGAAGTCAGTCTTTTGGGAATGCCGCTTGGCAGTAGTCAAGTTTTGTTTGAGAAGCCTCAGCATCCAGTTAAAGCATTGACCTTCTGCCAGAATGGCCAAATCCTTTGTGGATTGGATGTTAGGGGCTCCTTAATTGTTTGGGATGTTGAGTCAGCTACTATCATCGACATGGTCAACGCCCATAGCCTGGGGCCGGGAAGACTGCTATCCATCTCACAAGATATGGTTCTCAGTGCCGGGAAAGATGGCGTCATACGGCAGTGGCGAATAGAAAAACGCCAACCATAAAAGCGCTCTATTGGGCTTCTACGTCGATGACGGGGCCTTCGTCTTTGATGGACTCGGTGGCCTCGGACTTGCGGTTGAGGTTGCTGAACAGCATTTGGGACAGCTCTGCTACCAGCAGCGTAGCGATCAGGCCGTCGTCAATCCAGCCAATAATGGGTATCAGATCGGGAGAAATATCCAGAGGGCTGATCAGGTAGAGCAAGCTACCGGCAATCAATAGCCAACGGTACTTGGGATGCCGCAGGGTGTTGCGGTACCAGCTGTAAAAGGCCTGCACTACGTTGTTCATGGGAGCTCCCATCGAAGTTCACCTATTTATGGTGCCACGATAATAAATAATGTCGTGGGAGCAATAGCCGCCCGATTGGGGCGGTTCTTAGCCCAGAGAGCTGATCAATCTACCCAGTGGATGGGGCTATAAGATGGCCAGGATCAAGGGCTGGGACTGGCTTTTGCATTTCAGGGAGGGGGAGTGAAGCTATTTGAATTCCGTCGCCTACGGGCTTGGCACCCTTTGTTCGTGGCGATCGCCAGCGGTTGGCTGATGGCCCTGGCAGTGCCCCCAGTCAGCTGCTGGCCCTTGGCATGGATCAGCCTGGCTCCCCTGTATGTCCTGTGTGTAGATGCGCCTGCTAAGCGAGCGGCTCTCTATGGGCTGGCCTGGGGCATTGGCTTTTATGGAGCGGCCCTTTTCTGGATTACCCATCTGCATCCCCTCACCTGGATGGGGGTGCCGTGGGCAGGCAGTATCGCGATCGCCGCTTTTGCCTGGGTAGTCGTCACTGGCTGGGGTACCGCCTGCGTCGTCCTTTGGAGTCTGATGGTGGCTAAAGTGCGGGGCACCCTCGCCACTAGAGTGATTTTGGCTGTGGCCCTATGGGGTGCCCTAGAATTCCTGCGCAGTCTGTCTCCTCTAGACTGGGTGTCCCTTGCCCTGACCCAGAGCCCCCATAACCTGGTGGTTTTGCACCTCGGTCGCCTATCAGGGCCAACCACCGTCGTCGCCGTGATTGTCGGGGTAAACTGCCTGTTCGCAGAAGCCTGGCGTCATCCCCACAGCCGGCTGCTCCGAAAAACTTCCCTGGGTCTAGCCCTGGGGCTCATTGCCAGCGCCCATCTAGTAGGCGCTGGGCTATACTGGCTGCCGCTTCAGATCCCAGCCTCAGCAGCGGTTGAATCCCTGCATTTGGGTTTAATCCAGGGGAACGTGCCCACCCGTGAAAAGCTCACTCCCGCCGGTTTACGCCGGGCGATCGCTGCTTACACCGAGGGCTACCAGGCCTTAGTGGATCAGGGCGCCGATGCCGTACTCACTCCGGAGGGTGCCATTCCCGCTCCCTGGCGCTTCCCCAACCGCAGTCCCCTGATCGAAGCGGTGCGAGCAGCTGGAGTACCCCTGTGGCTGGGCACATTCATGCCGGTGGCTGCCGATCCGAGCCGCCTCACCCAGAGTCTGATTGAAGTGGGCCCCCAGGCCAATGTCCAGGCCCGCTACAACAAAATCAAGCTGGTGCCCCTAGGGGAATACATTCCCCTAGAAAACCTGGTCGGGCGACTCATTGGGCGGCTGTCTCCCCTGGATAGCTATCTGGTGGCGGGCGATCGCCACCAGCAGTTCCAAAGCAGCCTGGGTACGGCGATTGTCAGCATCTGCTACGAATCTGCCTATAGCTCTATCCTGCGTCAGCAGGCGGCGGCAGGGGGTGAGTTCATGCTGACGGCTGCTAATAATGACCCCTATCCGCCGTGGATGATGATGCAGCACCACGCCCTCGATGTGATCCGGGCCATTGAGAGCGATCGCTGGGCTCTGCGAGCCACCAACACCGGTATTTCAGGGGTCGTCGACAATCGAGGCCGCACCCGCTGGGTCTCTACTCCAAATACCTATAGCCTCCACTTCGATACGATCTACCTCCGTCAAACCAAAACACTCTACGTGCACTGGGGAGACTGGCTGCTGCCCCTACTGGTTGTCCTCAGCCTCGGCGGATGGGCCTACGACCGTAGAAAGGATGCAGCATAAAGCACATCGGTTGGCAAAGCGCAGTCAGATCGATATATTGAGCGTGATATTGCCCCTACCGGCAGAACATTCTCAACGCGAAGCCGTCTTCTCACCAGCACAGGTTGGTAATCGTCAGGGTGAATCAGGGGGATTCCACAGATTGCTCATATCTGTTCTGTTTCAGCACAGCCAGCGAAAAATGCCATGTACGCCTTAGCATCTGATCATGTTCTGAACTATCGCATCACCCAACAATCCGCTGGCAGCGTCCGCCTGACCATGTGGGAAATGGCGAAAACTATCGACAAGCGATCTAAGAAACCCTATCTGTACCGCATCAACCTCTACTTTGACTGCGAAGATGCCGCCAGAATTACTCTAAAGCAGCATTTGGCCCTCAATGGCGCCGTGGGCGTAGCCAATCTAGAGGTTCCCCTGGAAGGGAGAGTGCGCATCATGCCCTACCCTACCTGGAGCGGTGAGTAGAACCATAGAATGACAGCTAGCTTAGCCCACGGGGGTATGGTTAACCCCCTGGCAGGCAAAAGGTTGGCTAGAATTCGTCGTCGTCGTAGCTGTTCATGGAGGCTTCGTTATCGCGGCGTGACCCGAGTAAATCGAGGCGATCCACCCGAATCACCGGCTTAGATCGAGGGGCACTGGTGGATCGATCCTGCCAGTAGTCAAATTTAATTGAGCCGCTGACCCCAATCAGACTACCTTTGCGGACGTAGTTGGCGGCAATTTCGGCATTGCGCCCCCATAGCTCTAGATTGAACCAGTCAGGCTGATCGCTGTTGCGGCTACGTCGGCGTACTGCCAGGGTCAAATTGCAGACAACGTTGCCCGACTCAAAATATTTCACATCGGGGTCACCACCGACTCGGCCTGCGAGGACTACAGAGTTGAGGCTAGTAGGCATAATTGACAAATCAGGGGACTGGACTGGAGGCACTGGCCTCGTAGCTTCATTATATTAGCGGCTGCTGACCATCCTCAGAAGACCCGGGGCGATCGCTCAAGTCAGCCTTAGGCTAGTATGATTTGGCTATGGAGGATCATCTGGCTGACTGGACGGGTCACCAGAAAACATAATAGAATCCACTTCGATTCGTCGGATTAAATCATTAAAGTCTGGGAGCGAAAAGCCTGTGGCTTTCTTCGACCGATTTTCATTTTCACGGGATATGGGCATTGACCTGGGGACGGCTAACACCCTGGTCTATGTCTCGGGCAAAGGCGTTGTCCTTCAGGAACCCTCGGTGGTTGCCATCGACCAGACGGAGAAAAAGCCCCTAGCAGTTGGAGAAGAGGCCAAGCGAATGTTGGGCAGAACCCCCGGCAACGTGGTGGCCTTGCGACCTCTACGGGACGGCGTGATTGCCGACTTTGACACCGCCGAGCTGATGCTCAAGCACTTTATTCGCCAGGTCCACGAAGGCCGCACCCTGGTATCCCCCCGGATCGTCATTGGCATTCCCAGCGGCGTCACCGGGGTTGAGCGGCGGGCCGTGATGGATGCGGCTCAGCAGGCCGGGGCGCGCACGGTTTATCTAATTGATGAACCGGTCGCCGCCGCCATCGGCGCGGGACTACCGGTAGCCGAACCCACGGGCAACATGATTGTTGATATCGGTGGTGGTACCACAGAAGTTGCCGTCCTCAGCCTCCAGGGAACGGTACTGAGTGAGTCTGTGCGGGTAGCGGGGGATGAGCTCAGCGAATCCATTTCGCAGTATCTCAAGAAGGTGCACAACCTCGTCATCGGTGAGCGCACCGCTGAAGAAATCAAGATCACCATCGGCTCAGCCTATCCCAGCCCTGACGATAACGACATCGCCATGGATGTGCGTGGATTGCACCTGCTCTCTGGCCTGCCCCGCACCGTTACGGTCAAAAGCGCCGAGATTCGCGAAAGCATGGGTGAACCTCTTTCGGTGATCATCGAAGCGGTCAAGCGCACCCTGGAGCGGACTCCCCCAGAGCTGGCCGCTGACATTATTGACCGGGGAATTATGCTGGCCGGTGGGGGGGCGCTGTTAAAGGGGCTGGATACCCTGATCAGCCATGAAACCGGCATCGTCGTTCATGTTGCCTCCGATCCCCTGAGTTGCGTGGTGCTGGGAACCGGGCGAGTTCTAGAGAACTTTGCCCAGATGGGGCGGGTATTTAGCGGCCGCTCCGGTCTCTAACCTCCCCTAGCTGTTTTAACGAGCGAATTGAGTCCCATGTTTGCGCTGCGTCGCTGGTGGAATCGACATGCCCTACAGGCTGGGCTCACTGCTTTGGCGGTGGGGGCGGCCTGGGCCGTCTATGAAACCAACGGGGTGATCATCTATGAGGCCTACCACTGGGTAACCCGGCCACTACAGCCAGGAATGAGCAAGCAGCAGCAGTTTGAAAACAGCTATACCCTGGAGCTGCAGCAGCGGATTGTGGAGCTGGAAGCCCAGAACGATTCCCTGCGCAGCCTGGTTGAATACGAGGACAGTCAGCCTGACAGTGCGATCGCCGCCACGGTAATTGGCCGCAGTGCCGACCACTGGTGGCAGCAAATCACGGTCAATCGAGGTGGCCGGGACGGAGTAAAGCCAGGCTACGTGGTGACCGGACCGGGCGGTCTGGTGGGTCGGGTGGTGCAGGTATCCCCCAGTAGCAGCCAGATATTGCTGGTGAGCGATGTCACCAGCCGAGTCGGGGGCAAAGTCAGCCGTAGTCGGGTCATGGGCTACGTGCGGGGGCAAATCGATAACCGGGTAACAATGGAGTTTTTTGAGCGTTCCCCCGATGTCAAAATCGGCGACGTGGTGGTGACTTCCGACTACAGCCGTCTGTTTCCCCGGGACATTCCCATTGGCCGCATTGAAGCCCTAGACCTCAGCAGAAGCCCGGCTCCGGAAGCAACGATTGTGCTGTCATCGCCCCTGACCATTCTGGAGTGGGTGGTGATTCATCCCTTCACGCCCAAGGACACCGTAGATTCTCCTGACATCCCTGACCTGGTTGAGCCGGAGCTACCATGACCTCTGTCCTGAGTTCCCCTAAAAAGTCCCTAGTTCTTCGTCGCTGGCAGAATGCGGGAGTCACGGTCTTGACGGTCTTGGTCTGCCTGCTGCTGCTACCAGTGCGCCTGCCCGGCATGAATCTTTTAGGAATCGGTCCGGACTGGCTGTTGATTTGGGTGGTGGCCTGGAGCGTGAAGCGGGCCCCCTGGGAAGGAGCGATCGCGGGCCTCTGCCTGGGACTGTTACAGGATGCCATGACCACGGCTATTCCTACCCACACCCTCGGGCTGATGGTCGCCGGGGTGCTGACGGCCCGGCTGCAAAAGCAGCGCTATATCCAAGAGGATATTGTTTCGGTGGCGCTGATTGTATTCGGGGTGGCAGTGCTCTCAGAAACGATTATGGCGTTGCAAATTAGCCTGCATTGGCTACTGATAGACGGCTCTCTATATCCCCCCCTGGGAGAAATATGGCCCTACCATCAGCGCATTGCCTTAAGCTCTGCCATTCTCAGCAGCCTCTGGGCACCCGCCCTCTACTATCCCCTCAATCGCTGGTGGGAACGCCAGGTACCGGAAGATTTGACCTCCTAGGCGGTACCGGTCTGGGGACTCCTTAGCTCCTTAGACAATGGCCAGTAACATTGCGACAAAGGCAAGACTACCCGTCGCAATCATTGCCAGGGCCGGCATCGCCTTTTGGGTTTGCATCCAGCGACGAATAAACACGACCACCAGGGCCGCCGTGACCCCAATGGCCAGACCTGCCCCGGCTGGGTTGCCCTGGCTCCACAGCCAGCCCCCCAATAGCAGCAGCCCGCCGCTGAGGGTGCCGCTGACCAGGGAGACCAGGCTACGGGCCTGAAAATAACCAATCAGGCCTCCAGCGATCGCCAAGGCTCCATAGGTAAATGCGGCGATAATCCCGGTGATCATGGGAAAAAATCCAGGTATGGTGTCTAAAGCGCAGCTAAGCCAGGGAAATGAACCCTTCTGACCGTTACATTTTACTTGTTGCAGGCAAATTGCCATGAGTGGACTGGCATCCCAGGTAGTTTCGAGCGTGCTGCGCTGGCGACAGCAGATGAGCACCCTGCTGGTATACGACCAGGTCTTTCACGATCCGGTTGGCAACGCCTATGTCGAGCTGTTGGAAGCCCTCTGCAGCGGCCAGGATACCCGCTGTCTGGCAGCCTACAGCCGCTGGTTCAAAGCCCTGGCCGGGGGCCATCAAAGCTGGGCTAACCACCTGATCGAGAGGATTTTGCAGGATGAAAATCCCTTTAGCCTCCAGGCCCAAAGCCGCCATCTGTTCGACCTGTCAGAGCCTCTGATGACTGCAGTCCGTCGAGATCTGCGGGTGCTACAGCAGTTTTACAGCCTGTCTCCGACGGCCATAAGTCAGTGGCTGCAAACCGTATGCCAGCTACCGGAAGCTCCGATTCCGTGGAGTTTACCCGTCACCGCTGTGAGCCAGGTTTCATTTCCTACGCTGCCCGACTGGGGGGAAGGGCTGAGCGAGTTGGCCGCTTACTATCGCCGCTGGGGCACCGGACTGCTGTCCCGATATCGAGCCTATCGCTGGCAGGGCGAGCTGCTCGGCATTGCCTATCCCGATCGGATTCAGCTGTCGGATCTGGCAGCCTATGACCAACCCCGCCGGACCCTGATTCAGAATACAGAGCACTTTTTAGCTGGCCATCGGGCTCTGCACACCCTGCTCTACGGCAGCCGTGGATCGGGCAAGTCATCGCTGGTGAAGGCTTTGGTCAATCACTATGGCGATCGCGGCCTGCGTCTAGTGGAAGTGGCCAAAGCCGACCTGCGGGATCTACCTAAAATTGTGGACCGGCTGCGGGCCGCTCCCCAGCGGTTCATTATTTTTGTCGATGATTTGTCCTTTGAAGATGACGACGAAGCCTTCAAGGCCCTGAAGGTCGTGCTGGAGGGTAGTGTCACCGCCCGTCCAGACAATGTCGTGGTCTATGCCACATCCAATCGTCGCCATCTGGTGCGGGAATATTTTGCCGATCGCCCCCGCCCTAAAGACCAGGATGAAATCCAGGCCTGGGACACTTTACAGGAGAAGCTCTCCTTTAGCGATCGCTTCGGCCTCACCCTTACCTTTGAGCCCGCCGACCAGCCCACCTATTTAGCGATTGTCCAGCATCTAGCTGCCCAGGCAGGTATTTCCCTGCCAGAAGAGGTTCTCTCCCAGCGAGCCCTTCAGTGGGCCACCCGCCACAACGGGCGATCTGGGCGCACGGCTCGCCAGTTCATTGATTTCCTGGCGGCGGAGCAGGCAAGTTGACATCAGCATCTCCTTGGCTTACCGCCCCTCAGGGGCTAGGGAGCAAGGCGGATTTACTCCTCACTCCTCACGCTTAGCTTGATCGCCCCACCGCCGTTTCCACAGGTTGCTGCACTGTTTGCTCAGGGGCGGCGGCAGCCGATCGCTCTTTTACCCGCAGGGTAGCGATCGCCCCCAGCAGCATAAAGCCACCGCCGAGCACTACCGCCAGCATGCGGTCTTCTCCCAGCAGGTTGGTCATCAGCCAGCCCAGGCCCAGGGATGCCACAATTTCCGGCAGGACGATGAAAAAGTTGAAAATGCCCATGTAGATGCCGCCCTTTTTCTCCGGCAGGGCTCCCACTAGCATGGCGTAGGGCAAAGACAGCATGCCCGCCCAGGCTACCCCAACTCCGACCATGGGCAGCAGCAGCCAGTAACGGTTGCTGACAAACTGGAGCGAGATCAGACCGATGCCGCCGAGGGCCAGACAAATGCCATGGGTATATCGTCGATTTAGCCGGGCTGCCACCTTCGGCAGCAGCAGGGAAACGGCAAAGCAAACGGCATTGTAAAAAGCAATGCACAGTCCAGCCCATTCGATGCCTTCGGCGTAAAGGGGCGCGGTTTGGTTATAGGCCCCAAAGACGTTGTGGGCGACCGCCGGGGGAAAATACAAAAACACGCAGTACATCCCCAGCCAGCTAAATCCCTGGACCCAGGCCAGCTCTCGCATGGTAGTGGGCATTTCCTTAAGGGCGGTCGAAATTTCTCGAAAGGTGGCTCCGATTCCCAGCCGCCGTTCCTGCTGCTTCTCGAACGCCTGCATGTTTTGTGGAGGATGTTCTTCCGTGGTGAACACCGTCCACATGACCGTGGTCAAAAACACCGCCGCCCCGAGGTAGAAGGCAATTTTTATCTGTAGCGGCACCTGGTTGGGCCCCGCTGAAGAGATCAGCCCGAACCAGTGCACCAGCACCCAGGGCAGGGCAGAAGCGGTAACGGTACCCAGCCCAATAAACAGGCTTTGCATGGCGAACCCAAGGGTCCGCTGATGTTCCGGTAGCAGATCCCCTACGAAGGCCCGAAACGGCTCCATGCTGATGTTGGCTGAGGTGTCGAGCATCCACAGCAGGCCCGCCGCCATCCATAGGCTAGAGGCATTGGGCATGAACACCAGGGCGACGGAGGCGAAGATCGCTCCCCCCAGAAAGTAGGGCCGCCGTCGGCCCAGGGCACCCCAGGTGTTATCGCTGAGGTTGCCGATAATCGGCTGAATGACTAGTCCGGTCAGGGGAGCCGCCAGCCACAAAATCGGAATCTGATGGGCGCTGGCCCCAAGATGCTCAAAAATAGCGCTGGTGTTGGCCATCTGCAGCCCCCAGCCAAACTGGATGCCGAAGAAGCCGAAGCTCATATTCCAGATTTGCCAGAAGCTCAGCTTTTTTTCCTGTTGCACGTTCCCCCTTTGAATTCATCCAATGCTTTGCTGTTGAGCCATCAGAGGGGGAGGATGGCTCTGCTGATGAAGCACCATAAGCCGCTGGAGAGGATAACCACAAACGACTCCAGCAAACCGTTACCCAATTGAGGAAGACCCACAAAAAACCTGAGCGGTGCCTGCTGCAGGCACCCTGTCTCCGCGATTGTGCCGTGTTGAGACTAGCAGTTTCGACCGTTACTGGGTGAAACCGCCGATTTACCAGAGCTGTCACGACTCTATGTTAACGGGGAATTTGCCGAGGCCGTCGTGGGCATGAATACCATTTGCAGGAATTGGTTCAATAGGGTTGCTCAGGAACTGATCGCCAGTTCCACCTTAGAAGCCCGCAGCTGGCCGCAGGCGGCGTCCTGGTCAAGCCCGCGAGAATAGCGGACGCTGACGGCAATGTGGCGTTCTTCAAGGGCTTCCACAAAGGTGCGAATGCGATCGCGGCTGGGCCGCTGGTAGTCAGCTTCGCTGATGGGATTGTAGGGAATTAAATTGACGTGGCTCTGGAACCCCCGCAGGTGGTGGGCCAGCTCGATCGCATGCTGGGGCTGGTCGTTGAGCCCTGCCAGCAAAATATATTCAAAGGTCACCCGCCGACCGGTTACCTGCACATAGTCTTGGCATTCCTGCAGCAGGGCCGACAGGGGATAGGTTTTAGCGCTGGGAATCAGCTGCTGCCGCTGGGGCTGGTTGGAAGCGTGCAGACTGACCGCCAGGGTCACCTGGAGCTGATGCTGGGCCAGCTGGCGAATCCGGCCGGGAATGCCGGCGGTAGAAACGGTCATAGAGCGCTGCCCGATGCCCACATCCTGGTTGAGACAGCGAATGGCCGCTACCACGTTCGCCGGATTCAGCAGCGGCTCCCCCATGCCCATAAAGACAATGTTGCTGACCCGCTGGCCGAAGTCTTCCTGGACCGTTAGCACCTGATCGACAATTTCATGGACGGCCAGGTTGCGCACAAAACCGCCCTTGCCCGTGGCACAAAAGTCGCAGGCCATGGGGCAGCCCACCTGGGATGACACGCACACCGTCAGCCGCTTGGCGGTGGGCATGCCCACGGTCTCGATAATCTGGCCGTCCTGGAGCCGCAGCAGATACTTGACCGTGTCATCGGCGGCCACGGTACGAAAGTGAATTTGCGATCGCCCCACCGGCACCGCTGTCAGGTTTTGCCGCCAGATCTTCGGAAAGACCGTAATCTCCTCCAGGCTTCGAATGCCCTTCTGGTAGAGCCAGCTGTGGAGCTGCTGGCCCCGGTAGGCTGGCTGGCCCTGGGACTGCACCCAGTCTTTAAGATCTTCTAGAGATTTCCCCAGCAGTGGCTGAGCCGGTTCGGATATGGCAGGGGACTGGGTCATGGCGAGGGGCTGAGAACTTCACCGCTCTATCCTAACGTTCGCTAGCCTAGCGACCAGAACGCTGGGAACGGCGCTCCCGCGGCGGCGGCAGATCGTCATCGTCGCCCTTGTTCATATGGAGCCCCGACTCGTCCCCAGAGTTAATCAGATCCACCAGTCCCTCCGTCAGCATTTTGGGATCCATAAACAGCACCTTGGAATTGTTGCTTTCCCCCAGCTTCTGGTTGGCTTCGACATATTGGGACGCGATTAGGTACTGCAGAATCGCCTTGCTATCGCCGTGTTTTTGAAAGGCGCTGGCTAGCTGCTCAATGGACTCCACGGTGCCCTTGGCCCGGGCGACGGCGGCTTCTTTTTCCCCTTCGGCAGCGGTAACAGCGGCTTTTTTCTGAATTTCGGCGGCCTGCTGCTGCTGCATGGAGCGAATCACCTCCGGCGGCGGCTTAATTTCCTGGAGTTCTACCCGCATGATTTTCACTCCCCAGGGGTCGGTGGCCTCATCGAGCTGTTCGATTAGGGCTTTGTTGATGGCATCCCGGGAAGAAAAGGTATCTTCTAAATTCATCTTGCCGATTTCGGAGCGCAGGGTGGTGGTGACCAGCTCTTCGATCGCCTTTTCGACATCCTCGATTTCGTAATAGGTGCGCTCCAGGTCTAAAATCCGCCAGTAAACCACCGCATCGGCCTCCAGGGCAACGTTGTCGCGGGTGATGGCCGTCTGGGGCTCGATGTCTAAGATTTGCTCCCGCAGGGTTTCCTTGAGCACCACCCGATCCATCAGCGGCACGATAAAGTTGAGCCCCGGCTTGAGCTTGCGGTCGTAGCGGCCCAGGCGTTCCACTAAGGCTTCGTTGCCCTGGGTAATCATGCGCACGGACGTTACCGAATACCCGACGATTAAAAACGCCAGAATGCCGAAGATGGAAGACCCCATGGCTGGTCTGCTCCGGGTAATAGGAATGATCTACGCACAAGTCTAAAGCTTTCTTCGAAAAAGTGGGCTTTTTTGGGGAGTGAGGAGATGGGGAGCAAGGG